>JAZNTY010000001.1:0-2934 GCA_045592005.1 Alistipes sp.
TATGGCTCCCGCTTCAATAAGTGAAACTTTGAGTTGAGCAATTTTAGGATGTGCGGCAAAGATATGGTTCTCAAAGTCATTCTTGACCATCCCCTGCCATAGCTCTATAGGTTCCTTAAGCCTTGCGGTAAGGTCGCGCTCCACCTCTGACGGTTTTACGCCACTATAAGCCTCGGCTGTAGATATCCCCTCCTCCGGTTTTACAACTGCAAGCCATACTCCCTCTAAAGGTAACGCTATAGGCTCCATAATTTCGCCTCTACCACTGCAATGCTGGGCTGTATTGCGCACAAAAAAGGCTGTGTCGCTGCCAATCTGTGCTGCGATATCTATCAGTTCCTTCTCCGAGAGATTGAGTTCAAAGAGCGAATTTACAGCCAAAATAACAGCTGTAGCATCGCTACTGCCACCGCCTAATCCAGCTCCAAAAGGGACTCGTTTGTCAAGGGAGATGGAGATGTTACCAATATTATAGCGACTCTGCATCAACCGAAAAGCCTTTATGCAGAGATTTTTCTCTATTGGACAATCTATAGCAATGCCGCACTGACTAAATTGCAACTCCTTTGAGCGCTCGATTGTTATGATATCATACAATTCGCGCACAGGATACATTACTGTGCTCAAATCGTGAAATCCATCAGCGCGCTTTCTAAGAACATCTAAGCCGATATTTATTTTGCAGTTTGCATTAAGTTTCATACCACAAATATAAGAAAAAGCGGTGGAAAAGCAAAAAAATGCACTATCTTTGCCCGAAAAGACAGTATAGATATGTGTGAAAAGACCCTATTTACCACAGATGCCGATTGTTCCAAACAGGCGACAATATATGCATCAATAGACATTTGCAAACGACTCGTTATTGAGTATCACTGCGAGTATGACGACTCTCCATCGCGCAACTTCGAGAGGCGTGCAGTGGTTGACAATTATGATACACAACAGATGGCTGCGTACTACAATGTAGATATCAAGCAGCTGCCTGAACTACTTTTTGATAAGTGCGGTGTGGCGTATGACAGCGTACCGTCAGAGGCAGATAGTGTCTTTAAGCAGGTTTTAGATATTATTCTTGATGCAATGGTGCATTATAAGTTGGATGAATTTTAGGTGGGTTTTGATTTTTTATGACTACAAATAAGGTTTTAACTAAAAAAATACTACCTTTGTAGTTTGAATAAGAATTTTAATTAAAAACAGAGAATACATTATGAAAAAGATTTTCTTCGCAGCTGTAGCTCTTATGTTTGCCGTAGGCTGCAACAATGCAACAAACACTACAGCACCTGCTAATGAACCTAAGGCTGAGGTTGGTGCTTCAGACTTGGCATTTGTTCGTACAGATGCTGTATTTGCAGAGTCTGATATCTTCAAGAGTGAAGGTGTGGCTCTCCAGAGCAAGAATGAGAAGACCCAGCAGAACCTTGCTCAGAAGGAGCAGAAACTTCAGAACGAGCTTGTTCAACTTCAGGAGAAGTATCAGAAGGGGTTGATTACCACTATTGAGGCTCAACGCAAGGAGCAGGATTTGCAAAAGCGCATTGCAGCATATCAGGAGAGCGCTCAGAAACAACTTCGTGCTCTTGAGGAGGAGAATATGGTATTCCAGAACCGTATGGGCGATTTGATGCAGCGCGCAATAGACGAGATTAACGCCGATGGCGCTTATAAGATGATTGTTAATGCATCAGCGTTGCTGGATGCTTCAGAGGAATTGGATATTACCTCTATCGTTTTGGCTAAGGTTAACGAACTTTATGCTGCTGATAAGGCTGCTGCGAAGTAATATTATAACTCTAAGTTAGATCCTAAAATTAGTTCGGGAGTATGGGCTTTATTCCCTTTACACTGATTGACTTTATTGATATATTCCTTGTGGCGGCGTTAATGTTCGGTATCTACCGCGCCACAAGGGGTACAAGTGCGCCCTACATCTTCTTCGGTATAATTATCGTATGTATTGCTTGGGTTATGGTGCGCGCCCTGAATATGGAGTTGCTCTCCAATATCTTAGGTCAGGTCATCAGCGTGGGTGTTATAGCCCTAATCATTATCTTCCAACCCGAAATTCGCCGATTTTTGCAGATGATTGGCATGCGCCAAAAGGAGTTTGATTTTATCTCAAGAATGTTCTCCTCTTCGCGTAAAAAAGAGGATATCAACACCTCGCCTATCGTATCTGCCTGCTTGGATATGAGCAATACCAAAACCGGCGCGCTTATCGTCATCCGTCAAAAAGATGATTTACTCTTTATTATAGAGAACGGCATCGCTTTAGATGCAAATCTATCAGTATCGTTACTCAAAAATATCTTCTTCCACAACGCTCCTCTACATGACGGTGCTGTTATTATTGAGGGTCAGCGTATTGTGGCAGCAAAGTGTATTCTACCCGTTACTCAGTCCGATGTTCCTAAGGAGTATGGTACCCGCCATCGCGCAGCTATAGGTATGAGTGAACTAACAGATGCTGTGGTGGTGGTCGTTTCAGAGGAGACAGGCAATCTATCTATTGTCAAGGCAGGACAAATCAAACGCGATATTGAACCTCAAAAGTTTGCTACAGCACTGAAGAAGGCGCTTAACCAGAAATAGGAATTAAGGCAACAATACATAAAGCACCGTTTTACATCTACAAAACAAAGAGATAAGGATGACCTATGTAGGTCATCCTTATTTTGTGATATCGAATAAAAAGATATATTTTTTCAGACTTACAAAGTCCTAAAATAGGCGCAGTTTATCAAAATGTAGAAGAGCCCTTTGAGGGTAAATATATATATATATATCAACAAAAACACTCTTTATTCTGTCTCTTGATTGAGATATTAAGGGAGTGTCTAACAAGTTTTTTAGACACTCCCATTTTGTTAGAAGTTGTATAACAAGAGAGATTTCAAGGCTTGCGTAGCCCGAAAAAGCGGAGTTTAC
>JAZNTY010000002.1:0-8721 GCA_045592005.1 Alistipes sp.
GACATGGCTACGATCCGACTTCTTAGATACTCTATTAACCTTCTGCATGTTGGTAATGATAAGAATTGCCATGGTGGTAGTCTACGACTATATAAAGCGATCTTTAGTCTATGATAATCGCCGTCATAATATCTTCATCTACGGCTCAACAGAAAAATCTACAGCCTTGCGTGTAAGACTTGAAAACTCGCCACACTACAAAGTTGTCGGATTTATAGACTACACAACACACGCAGCCAAACTCTCTGGTCTTAGCATTTACACTTTTAAGAACAAAAGCGAGGAGCAGTTTAACCAGCTACTCACAAATCGCGCTGTAACACATATTCTATTCCCTAACTACGACTCTCTACGCTCCGAAAATGAGCGACTTGTGCAATACTGTATCTCCACCAATACCAAGATACTCGTTGCTCCGCCTATCGACGAGGCTGTGGATGGCAATATTCCACAGAGCGCAATTCGAGAGGTAAAGATTGAGGACCTTTTGGGGCGTGACGAGATTAAAATCTCGATGAACGAGATTATTGACAACTTCAAGAATAAAACCATCCTTGTCACAGGCGCCGCAGGTTCTATCGGCTCTGAATTGTGTCGACAGTTGGCAAGTTTTGGCATCAAAAAGTTAGTAATGTTCGACAATGCCGAGACTCCTATGCACAATATTCGCTTAGAGTTGGAGGACCAGCACAAACATATCGAGATTATACCTATCGTGGGCGATGTACGCCAGCCAAACCGTTTAGAGTACCTCTTTAGCGTCCACAAGCCTGAGGTCGTATTTCACGCCGCTGCATATAAACATGTGCCCCTGATGGAGGAGAACCCTTGCGAGGCAGTACTTGTAAACCTCTATGGTTCTCGCAATGTGGCAGATATGTGTATTAAGCACAACACCGAGATGATGGTTATGATATCTACCGACAAGGCTGTCAACCCTACCAATATTATGGGCTGCACCAAGCGTCTTGCCGAGATATATATACAGTCGCTCGGCTCAGCTATAACAGAGGGTAAAGTTCAGGGCAAGACTAAGTTTGTAACGACCCGTTTTGGCAATGTTTTAGGCAGCAATGGCTCTGTTATTCCTCGTTTCCGCGAGCAGATACTCGCCGGTGGTCCTGTGACGGTTACGCACCCTGAAATTACACGCTTCTTTATGACCATACCTGAAGCGTGTAGATTGGTCATGGAGGCTGCAACAATGAGTGGTGGTAATCAGATTTTTGTATTCGATATGGGCGAGAGTGTAAAGATTGTGAAGCTCGCCGAGCGAATGATTGAGCTTGCAGGCTTTAAGGTTGGCAGGGATATTGAAATCAAATTTACAGGTCTGCGCCCAGGAGAGAAGCTATACGAAGAGGTGCTTTCAAATAGGGAAAATACCATAGAAACTGAGCATAAAAAGATACGCATAGCCAAAGTTCGCCAATATAATTATGACGAGGCTGTAGAGTACACCAACCAACTCACAGAGCTTGCCTATGCTGTCAATATCTGGGAGATGGTAAAACTAATGAAGCAGGTTGTTCCAGAGTTTAAGAGTAAAAATTCACGATTTGAAGAACTTGATAATTAAGTACTTATGCCAAATATCTCACAACGAGCAGAGCTTATGCCTGCATCACCTATCAGACGATTAGCACCCCTTGCCGAGGCTGCAAAGCTCCGTGGCACAAAGGTCTATCACCTCAATATTGGTCAGCCCGATATCGAGACCCCTATCGAGGGTTTAGAGGCTCTAAAACAGATTGACCGCAAAATTCTTGAATACAGTCCAAGTGACGGCTTTCTCTCCTTTAGAGAGAAGTTAGTCGGATATTACGACCAATACCAAATCAAACTCTCGCCTGATGATATAATCATTACCGCGGGAGGTTCTGAGGCTGTTTTATTCGCCTTTATGTCATGCTTAAACCCTGGCGATGAAATTATCGTTCCGGAGCCTGCTTACGCCAATTATATGGCATTTGCGGTCTCCGCCGGTGCTGTCATCAGACCCATAACTTCGACCATTGACGAAGGGTTTGCTCTGCCCTCTATTGAGAAGTTTGAGGAACTTATAAATGAGCGCACCAGAGGCATTCTTATCTGTAATCCCAATAACCCTACAGGATATCTCTATACACGCAAGGAGATGAACCGTATCCGCGATTTGGTAAAAAAGTACGATTTGTTCCTATTTTCGGATGAGGTTTACCGCGAATTTATCTACACCGGCTCGCCATATATCTCCGCTTGCCACCTCGAAGGTATTGAGCAAAATGTAGTACTAATCGACTCTGTATCAAAGAGATACTCTGAATGTGGCATTCGTATCGGCGCACTGATTACCAAGAATAAAAATCTACGCAACGCCGTTATGAAGTTTTGTCAGGCTCGACTCAGTCCGCCACTGCTCGGACAGATTGTAGCCGAAGCCTCTCTCGACTGCCCTCGCTCTTATGCCATACATACATACGAAGAGTATATCGAGCGACGCAACTGCTTGATAGATGGCTTGAACAAGATTGATGGTGTCTATTCTCCTATTCCAATGGGTGCTTTTTATACCGTTGTTCGTCTGCCAATTGACGACAGCGACCGTTTCTGCGAGTGGTGTCTAAAAGAGTTCGAATATGAGGGCGCAACTATTATGTTAGCTCCGGCATCGGGTTTTTACTCCGAAAAAGAGCTTGGAAAAAACGAAGTGCGAATTGCATATGTACTTGAAAAAAATGAACTTAAAAAAGCTCTAACAATTCTTTCTAAAGCACTTAAAGCATACCCTGGAAGGAAAACTAAATAGTATTGGTTTTTATCTTTTATGACCTGCAACATATTGATATATAGCGTGTTTTCATTAAGAGAACACGCTATATTATATCAATCACTAAATCTATCACATCAAAAGCAAAACGAAGTTACTCAAAAATATTGTATATAAATCAAACATATTTATTCACTAAAAATCATATTTTTCCCCACCTCTTCGATTTGGCGCATTTTTTGATTATACACGGACTTTCAAAGGAGTGTTCATTTTGAAAAGAGTTCAAGAAATATAATCATATTTCGGCAGAATAAAAAAAGCCAAAATTAACATTCATTTTTTCATATAAACTATTGTTTATATAAATCTTTTTTTCTAATTTTGCATCGGAAATGATGGATTTATTAAACATAAACCGTATTTGGTCCAATGGGACCGTTCGGAAACTGGCTATTTTTACGGCGTGTCTGTTTTCGTATTTCGGCGTGTCAGCTCAAGATCAAACTGACTCGCTGGTTATCTATTTCAGACAGGGCTACTCGATATACGAACCAAATTTCAAGGAGAACGGCAAGCGCATGGAGGAGTTTATTGAGCGCGTACACGGCATTCAGCAGGACTCTCTAAAGAAGATTATCAAGGTTTCGTATATCTCCGGTGCATCCCCTGAGGGTAACCGTTCAAACAATGAGCGATTGGCACAGAAGCGTGCTACCGCAATCTCAAACTATCTGCGTAACCATATCTCCTTTGCATCCAACGCTATAGAGTCTGTATTGCGCACAGAGGACTATATTGAGCTTGCAAATATGGTTGCACAGTCAGATATGCCGTACCGTGACGAGGTTCTCGAAATTCTGCGCACCTACCCAACCGAGAAGATGGTAGACGGCGTGTTGCGCAACCCTTGTAAGTCGGCTCTTATCAGCTTGCATGGTGGTGCTGCATGGAAGTATATGCTTGAGCACTTCTACCCGGCTCTGCGCCGTTTTAAGATGTTCGTTGTTGTTGGCATTGAGCGTCCTTCATACGATGAGCCAGCTCCAGAGCCTGTTGTGGAGCAGCCAAAAGTCGTTGAGCAGCCAGCTCCAGCTCCGGAACCTACTCCAGAACCTGAGCCACAACCAGCGCCAGCGCCTGTAGAACCTGCACCGGCACCGGTTTGGTCGCCACAGATGTTGGTTAAGACCAACGCCGTAGGTTGGGGTATGACAATCTCAAACCTCGCCCTTGAGGTTGAGTTAGCTAAGCACTTCTCATTCAACTTGCCTGTATACTATTCCGGTATAAACTACTTTACTGAGAATGTAAAATTCCGTATATTCGGCGTATATCCAGAGTTCCGCTATTGGTTCAAGGAGCGTGACGGTTGGTTTATCGGTGCACACGGAGGTCTTGCATATTTCAACTTCGCTTTGGGTGGAGATTGGCGTATTCAGGATACTAATGGTACTACTCCTGCTTTAGGCGGTGGTATCAATGTCGGCTTCCGTATGCCGCTGAGCAAGAAGCATCCACGCTGGAAGGTCGAGTTTACCCTCGGTGCCGGTGTATACGATGTAAACTACGAGAAGTTTGTTAACGAGAAAGATGGACCTAAGGCTCAAGGCTCGGTACATAAGACCGCTGTAGCTCTTGACAATGTTGGCGTATCGTTCTCATATAGTTTTGACCTTAAAAAGCGTAACAAGTAATGAGAAGAATTGCACAACATATACTGCTCTGCGCAACGCTCTGTTACTCGTTGCTCTCTTGTAATGTCCACCAATGGCCTGAGGCTCCAATTCCAAAGGTTGATGTGAACCTTACTCTCACTTTTGATACAGAACTGCCACTGCTGGCTGTTATTGACCGTATGTCAACCATGGCGTCTACAGACCCTGATGACTACGATGTCCGTTACCGCATCAACGCATACCCTATCTCGGCGAATGGTTCAGTCTCTACAAAGTCTGCCGAGGAGTGGATTTTCTCTCGCGCAGATATTGCTGAGTTGGACTTCCAAACAAGGGTTGAGATTGCTCCGGGTACCTACCGCATACACGCGTGGGTAGACTATGTGGATAACAACACCATAGAGGACAAATTCTACCAAACCCCTGATTTTACAAGTATTAGAATTGTTGACGGTCCGCATATCGGTAATAACGACTTCCGCGATGCCTTTGTAGGCTCCACCGATATCGTTGTAGAGCCTGAGTACGAGCTTGATTTGCCACCTGTAGAGGGTCATATCTTTATGAGCCGTCCTTTGGCTAAGTTCAACTTTATCGCTACCGACTTGGATGATTTTATCTCGCGTGTGCTTGAGGCTCGCGCTCAGCAGGCTGCCGCAGACGGCATTACCCTACCTGAGGAGGAGTTGATACCTTCGGCTGTTGATTTATCTGAGTTCCGCGTAAATATCCGTTATGCCGGCTTTATGCCTTGTGAGTTCAATATGTTTACAAATGCGCCTGTTGACTCGCGCACAAATGTATCCTTCAACTCTACCGTTGTGCCGCTAAGCAGCAGTGAGGCTATGTTGGGCTTTGACTATGTCTTTGTGAATGGTAAGACCTCCACTATCCTTATTTCGCTCTCTGTGTACGACAAGAACGATAAGCTACTCTCCGCAGTGCCAAATATCGAGGTACCGGTTGCGCGTAGTAAACTCACTACCGTCCGTAGCCGATTTATGACCGAGAGCGCCCAGGGTGGTGTTGGTATTAAGGCTGATTTTGACGGCGAATGGAATATTTACATATAAAAAGAGACAAAACATTACATTATATATATATAGGTATCAATGAAAAGTTGGTTAACATATTCACTCCGTATTGCTCTCACAGTCGTGGTCGCAACGCTCTTCACGACCGCGTGTGTGCAGTCGGACTTTGACGAGCCACTACTCGCAGGCGATACCGCAAAAGTGTCGTTTAACCTCGGTTTGGACGACCAAATTGTCACTCGCGTTGGCGAGGGCAGCAATATCGACAAGCTCTTAGTTGCTGTATATGAGAATAACACCCTTGTGACCTCCAAAATTCAGGATGTTAGTATCTCCAATGGTTATATTATCTCCGGCAACTTGGACTTTGAGCTACTTATAGGTCAGACATATAAGGCTGTCTTCTTCGCATATCACGATGGAGCATATAGCTTTGAAGATGACTATAAGAAAATCTCTATCGCCACATACGACACAGACCCTGAGAATGTGGATGCTTTCCATAAGTGCGTAGAGTTTACCGTAACTTCGCAGACTACAATCAAGGAGACCCTCTATCGCCCATTTGGTCTCATGGTCTTTGGCGCTAAGAACGAAAACTATAAGGAGGGTGCAACAGCAACCGTTGCTTTGAGCGGCATCGCAACCTCTTTCAATAGCATTGCCGGCACGATAGGCACTACCGGAGAGCAGACTCTGTCGTTTACACCAAACGGCACTAAAGTTCCTGGAAACGATAACTATACTCTGCTGGGTATGGTTTATGTGCTGCCTGGTGAGAATATTACCCCTACCCTAACCCTTTCGGTTAACGGTGTGGCTCAGGACTCTAAGGTGCTGAAAACCATAAAGGTTGAGGCTAACAAGCGCTATAACTTCTTGGGTAACAGTCTGTTTGTCGACAACTCGTGGGGGGGGGAGATTAATCTTACTGCCCTGCCTGCTGAAAATGTTGATAGTGACGGCTGGATACATATTAGAACTGAGGAGGAGTTGGCTTATTTGCTCACTAAGGGCGATGATGCCGAGGTAGAGAATAACAGCCAGATGATGACTCGTGCAGACGAGCCTATAAAGTACCATATTTGCAAAAATATGAATATGGAGCAGTGGAAAACGCAAACCACCACTGCAACATTTACAAATACTATTATCGATGCGGGTCAGTGGAGCAACGATGTAGTAAAAATCGGCAGTTGTGACGCTGGTAGCTATACCATTACAGGTCTTAAGATGAATGCTAATGGTATGTTTGCAACCGTTTCGGAGTTTGCAGCCCAAAATATGGTCGTTGCAGGCTGTACGATGACCTCTACAACAAATACCGGTACCGGTATGGTTGTGGGTCAAGCAACAGGTTCTTTGACATTAACAAATATTACTGTTTCGGATACAGGCAAAGTTATTAGCTTCGTTCAGGGTGTATCTAAGGTCGGAGGTCTTGTGGGTTATATCAATAGCTCCACAAACTCAACGGCAACTATTACCAACTGCTCGTCAAACGCAGAGGTTAACACGACTACAACAGAAGAGGGTCCTAAGTACGCAGGTGCTTTGGTCGGCTGCTTTAGAGGTTACGACGATACCGAAAGCCTAACCTTTATAGACTGCTCACAGGGCTCCGAGTCTAATTTTACAACTCCATTCTGCACAGCAGAGCAGGCTTGTTTCAATGTTGAAGATTTGGAATTGGTAGATGACGAAGAGCACCTTCTCGGTGGCGAGGAGCACTGCCGCGGTACTATCAAATTTGGCTATACAGATGTAGATAATATCGTATCTGCACGCTTCTTCTATCGCTGGGATGGCACTCGAACCATTAAGCCAATATTCGACGGCAAAGAGAGCGATAAAAAAGTATTTATCTACTCTCCGTATGACTTGGCATATTGCCAATCTAACTCATATACATCAATAACTTTCTTTAATGATGTGGATATGGGAGGTACTGACGATGAGCTTAAGTTGGACGGAAATACCATTCGTACTACCGTAAATGTTGATTTCGCACGACCATTTAAGCCTATTAGTTCTGTTAAAAATTTAACAGGAAACGGTAAAACCATCCACCATCTTCGTGTTCAGATGATACACGACGGCTCTGGTGCTGGTCTTATCCAAAATATTACAGGTGGAGAAGTTAAGGATCTGACTATCGACAAAGCATATATCTTTAATGATAATAATTGGAGTAAGACATTGCCTGTATATCCAACTGTGGATGCTGATGTTAATACAGCCGGTGGTAAATCTTATGACAATGGTCAAGGTAATGCATACGCAGGAACATTAGCAACAACTGTATCTAACACAGCTACTGTTTCTAATGTGCATATCACAAATGGTAAAGTCTTTGCAATTTGCAAAATTGGAGGTCTTATTGGTCGCTTGACTGGAAGTAGTGGAACGGCAAAAATTGAGAACTGTTCTGTTGATAAGTGCACAATTGAAAACTACAAAGCAAATGTACCAAACTACTATGCGTTACTCACAGAAAAAGGTGGTATGCCAATAAATTTGTTACAATGGTGGTACACACAAGGCGAGGTTGGAGGTTTAATCGGTTTTGTGCAGCACATTAAAGCTGACATAAATAGCTGTTCTGTGACAAATACAAATATAAACTGTTTCGGGCAACCAGATAAAATAGTGACTGCAAATGTTTGGAATAGTAGCTCCTTTAATCAAAACAACCATTATGTAAATAATAAGTCTATTTTGGGTAGAGGTAATACTACTATCGCAGGACGACATGTTAATCAGTTTATTGGAGAAGTAGTATCTCAACGAACTGAAGCAAGAGCATCTTCTGAAGACTACACTGTCACAATAAAAGATTATGTCGTATCCAATAATAATTATGGTCACGATAGCAATACACACATGTACGCGTCAGATAAATACTGTGATATTGTTGGTTCTGCATATTATGTAGGAGTTGATGTTAATATTTTGGGCATAGAAGAACATATGCAATTTTGCGCTGGCAAATTGATCTTCAACAAAAAAGGGGAGACTACTCCTATCACTCTTACAGAAACTATTAAGAATGGAAACAATAAAGATTGGATGGGTGGTAGTTTTACTGATATACAAATAACAATAATTCTTTGGTCGCCTAAAAGTAGCTTCCCTTCGGCTCCTGCAACTATAGGTCCAGAGATTCCATCTAAAACAGCAAATAACTAAAAAACAGTAATACAGAAAATAGATAAATAAACAATTAGCAAATAATGAAAACTTTTAAGACAATTTTGGC
>JAZNTY010000003.1:0-3695 GCA_045592005.1 Alistipes sp.
GTAAACTCCGCTTTTTCGGGCTACGCAAGCCTTGAAATCTCTCTTGTTATACAACTTCTAACAAAATGGGAGTGTCTAAAAAACTTGTTAGACACTCCCATTTTGTTTATACTATAATTCAAAGTGCTGTCATCATTGTGCACAGCAGTATAACCTTCAGCAATGAAAATTATCTCAAAATTTTGAAAATCATCTTCTTAATCTTTCCTGTGCCTAACATTGGCGCATGTGCATCTTCCGGATAGAGAATTGAGAACTGACCCTCGCGCATAGTGTAGAATGTTTGAGGCTCATCGGTATAGAACTGCACATCTTTTTCTGTGTCAAATTCGCCCTTCGCTTTTTTGCAATCTTTGCGCTCAGACCAGCCAAACTCCTCCTTGTTGGCTCCACCTATGATGACCTGAATATCAATATATTTGTCATGAACCTCCAATAGAGCCTCATAGCGTGGCTTAAGGTCTATCTCCATAACATTGACAAATACCTCATCGCCTATAATATCGTGTCTGCCTAAGGATATGGTCTTAGGATTGCACTGAGCCAAGAAATCAAATGCCGCCTTAAATCGAGGGTTTAGAGAGTAGTAAATCTCTGCATTTTTGATAGAATCTAAAATCATGATGTGTATGTTTTATTAATTGTTTTTTATCTTCATTCTTGAAATAATAGGGTAGTGATCAGAGTGTTTTAACTCATAATCGGTCTGGTGTGAGATGATATCGAAGTGGTCGCTAACCAACATATAGTCGATTGTCATAAGGTTGAAGAACCCGTTAAAGGTATATCTATATCCTGAACCGGCAGCAATAAATGTGTCGTTGAGTTGCTCAGCGATAGTATTGTAGCTATACGACATAGGGACATCGTTAAAATCTCCGCAAACGATAATCTTTTTGGGCTGTGACTGCTCAATAAATCGGCGAATTTTACGCGCTTGCTCTGCGCGTGCGATGTTGTTGTTACTCAATTTGTCGGCAATATCCTTTATTTTGGAGTTGCGAGCCGTGTCAAGCACATATTGGTGGTCCTCAACAAATTGCATATCCTTTGCTGAAATCGTTGTCGACTTAAGGTGTAGGTTGATGACCCTAATGGTGTCCGCCTTCTTCTTTTCGCCGATAACAATGTCTGCCCAAATAGCATTATATCGCTGTAGAGAGTCGATTGTGCCTTGTCGCAGTATCTTATGCTTGGTTAGTATTTCGCACGAAAAACCGACCTGCTCGCCTACGGTAGAACTATATTTGTCGCCAATCTCATGCCACATATTTTTTGAGTCAGATAAAAACTCCTGCAAGCAGATGATATCCAGATTGTGTTTAGAGAGGTCTGCAACAAGAGCTGGCTCTTTGGAGTTACCTATATTGTATGACATTACCTTAAGGCAATTTTTTACTACAGTATCTGGTTTCTGTTTGAAGTCAATGTGGTAATATCTGCCAATATATATAGAACCTATAACCGCAAAAATTAAAGATACTATGGTTAAACTCCACTTCCAGCGTATAATCCAGTAAAATAGCACAATAAGGGTAACGATATATATCACCGGAGCACCTAATGCCACAATCGAAAATATCCCCAACTTCTCAGGCGCAGAACTGCTTGTTATAACGCATAATATAGTTGCTGCCGCAGATAGTAGCAACATTCCCGACATAACAATATCGAGTACAAACAGAAGTAGTGATACACTAAATCTTCTATTTTTGCCGGGCTTACCTTTTCGATAGTCCCGATAGACTGTTCCATTTGTGCGTGCCATAGGGTACCGGGTTTAGAAGTATATTATTCGTCTGTTTTTCCAATAGTGCAATAGAGCCCAGCCCCATAACATTCCGCCAATATGGGCAAAGTGAGCAATGCCGTCATTTGCTCCACCCCAACCCAAGAATGCTTCAAGGACAATGTAGCCGATAACAAACCATTTAGCCTTTATTGGGAAAGGAAGCGGAAATACAAAAATCTGGTTGTTTGGATGCATAACGCCAAACGCCATCAAAAGACCCATTGTAGCACCTGAGGCGCCGAGCATTGTAAAGTAATATTCCGATGCAGCCCACGCCACAAGCATTTGGAAGAGTGCCGCGCCGATACCACATACAAAGTAGTAGACCAAAAAGCGTTTTGTGCCCAACTCGTACTCTAAAGTCCTGCCAAACATCCATAGCGCAAACATATTGAAAAATAGATGGCTGAAACTGCCGTGCAGAAACATATAACTCACAAATTGGTATGAGTGAAAGTTTGGAGAACCAATCCAAAAGAGCTGACCATATGTGCCGAGGAGTGAGTTTACACTCGGAATAAGATATGTAGCCAAAAATAGCAGACAGTTTGCTATTATCAGGTTCTTTACAGCTGTTGGTGTTTTGAAATATGGGTTCATACTAAGCTAATTTTTGTTGAATATCATCAAGAGTTATATGCGCCATAATACTCTTTGACGAAGGTGTATATATATTGTTGTTACACTCTATAAGTTGCTGTATAATAACCTCGGCATCTGCCTGGGTATATTGTGCAACTCTTGAAATCTCGCTCTGTGCCAATGTTAGAGCAAGCTTTTCGCGGCGCATATCCTCTACCTGATGTGGTAGAGCGAGTGTTTGCAACAGTTGATATACAGTTATATCAATTCCCTCAATACTCATATCGGCAGGTATACCTTTAATCTCTATCACACCGCAACCGAGCATATCAATATCAAAGCCCAAAGCGGCAAAGTCGACCAACCACTCCTCCATAAGTGAATATTCGCCATCCGATAGCACTAAACGCTCAGGAAAGAGTAGCTGCTGGGTGGCACTTTTACCACCGGACAGCATTGTAAAGTAGCGGTCAAAGAGTATACGCTCCCTCGCTCTTGACAAATCGACAACGGACAATCCTCCACCGATAATCATCGAAGCGTACTTTCTGCCTAAATATTGTATAGCCTCAGGTGTTTTATTTGCCGAGGACTCCAACTCTAAATATTGCTCGTCAGAGGTGTTCTTTGAGTCAATAAACTCAAAATCGTTATCCATACTCTCCGATGGTATTGGAATAGAGAAGTCCTGCTCAACTGTACGAGTGGTAAAACTCTGTGCTATATCGTTGAATACCGAACGAGTACTTTTGTTACCTGAGGCACTATCCTCTTCGTTGGCAAATGGGTTGTAATTATCGCAAGTATTTGCTTTGGGTATTTGGTAGCTGATGCCCGTTGTTGCTATAGGTATATCAACCAAATCTCCCGTTTCAAAGTCCATCATCGACACAGAACCTGTCTTTGCTAAGGTTTCGCGTACTGCGGCATTGATAATCTGCCAAATAGCGTCGGTGTCTGTAAATGGGACCTCTATCTTTTGAGCATGCACATTTACATCTATACGCTGAGGGTCAACGGTAAGATATATAAAGAACGAAGGCTGCGACCCATTTGGAATAAGGTGTTCGTATGCCTTAATTATTGCCTTATTCAGATATGACGACTTAAAGAAGCGTCCATTGACAAATAGATATTGGTCTGCACGCACCTTTGCCGCAGAAGATTGACAAACATATCCCTCCACTTTGGCTATAGATGTCTCCACGCCGACCTCCAATAGACTCTTTTTTGCCGAGGCTCCAATGATGTTTACGATACGCTCCAAACGGGTGGACTTAGGTAATGAGTATATTGGCGATTTGTGACACATCAGCTCCAT
>JAZNTY010000004.1:0-7253 GCA_045592005.1 Alistipes sp.
CTAAGACCGCTTGGCCTCCGACTTATACATTGACAAAATACTTTTCCAAGATGTTGCCAAGGTAGCCGCGAAAGTATGTGGATTAAGTTGGAACTGAAATTCAGCAACAGCAGTAGATATATTTTCTGTCGTATTAACAATTACTTGATTAGAATTATCGTAAGGAATAAAATTGACTGTTTCCAGTTGAGGTTGTGGTTGTTCTTGTTCTGGTTGAGATTCAACGCCATTGGATTTGTTGCAAGAGGCTACAATTACCAACATTAGCAATGCAACAAAGGATAATTGTTTTTTAATCATACAAATTAGATGTAATTAAAGCCCACCAACCCCAAATAGGCAATTATAAAAACAGAAAGTGTGGAGTTGACTTTCGTTTATCTAATCGAAGGTTGTGGAAAGACCCATACAAGAATAAACGCGCAATACCCCACACCTGAATAGTATGGGATATATGCACAAGCAGTGCATAGTCACATAGCTATACAAGAAATGAGTGCTGTTCGTTTGGCCTCTTGTACTGAAAACTTCCACATTCTCGATTAAGGACCGCGAAAACACTTTCGTATATCTGCTATTTGCACAATAGCAGTACAAAATTAGAAAAAGTTTTGTAAACTAACAACCCTCCACTGTGATATTACACTAAAATAATTAGCACATATTTTTGGTAATTAAAAAATTTGTTATACCTTTGCACCACCAAAACGATTTGGTATGATGAATTCGTAGCTCAGCAGGTAGAGCACAACACTTTTAATGTTGGGGTCCTGGGTTCGAGCCCCAGCGAGTTCACAGGGCGACTGTCTTATTGACAGTCGTCTTTTTTATTTGTGACGCAACTATGTTGCTTTCAATAAAATGAGTATCTGTAATTGTAGTTTATATATTTAGGCTTCTATTTCTCGATATTGATTATCAATAAAAGTAACAAAAAATGCTCTAAAACACCAACCATCAATAATCAATGGCTAAAAGCTAAAAAAAATTACTATCTTTGCGACACAAATAACAAATTTATGGCAAGAAAAAGAGGTCAATTACCCTTTATTGAGGGCTTAGAAATAACTACATTAGCAGCTGAGGGCAAGGCTATGGGACACTATGACGGAATGGTTGTATTTGTTCCTATGACCGTTCCAGGTGATATTGTCGATGTGCAAATTAAGGCAAAGAAACGCCGTTTTATGGAAGGTAATGTTGTTAATTTTGTCAAGCGCTCAGAGATGCGTTGCGAGCCGGTGTGTGAGCATTTTGGTGTTTGTGGCGGCTGTAAGTGGCAGAACCTACCATATTCCGAGCAACTTAAATTCAAGTCTGCACAGGTTAATGACCAGCTTGTTCGTATCGGCAAACTCGACATTCCGGAAGTTAAACCATGCTTAGGTTCCGCTAAACAACTATTTTATCGCAATAAGTTAGAGTTTACCTTTGCCGACCGCCGTTGGTTAACCTACGATGAAATTGCACAAGGTGGCGACATCACACCTACTCCAGCACTTGGCTTTCATGTACCGAATATGTTCGACAAGGTGCTCGACATCAACAAGTGTTACCTCCAACCTGAGCCATCAAATGCTATTCGTGACTTTATCAAGGCATACTGCATAGAACATGGCTACTCATTTCACAATGCGCGTGAACATCAAGGACTTATGCGCGGTATTATCATCCGCACAGCCTCTACGGGAGAGATTATGCTCTCTGTGATTTTTAACTCCAACGACAAGCCTCGCATCACTGCCCTATTAGATGCTATCAAAGAGCATTTTCCTGAAATTACCTCTCTTATTTACTTTGTCAACGAGAAGTGGAACGACTCTCTTACTGACCAAACGCCGATATGCTATGCAGGCAAAGACCATATCTTTGAGAGCATGGAGGGGTTAAAGTTCAAGGTAGGTCCAAAGTCATTCTATCAAACCAACTCAGAGCAGGCGTATGAGCTCTATAAGGTCACTCGTCAAGCTGCCGATTTAAGCCAGGACGATGTGTTGTATGACCTATACACCGGTACCGGCACTATCGCTAACTTCTGCGCACGGCAGTGTAAAAAGGTTGTAGGTATTGAGTATGTTCCTGAGGCTATTGAAGATGCAAAGGTTAACTCTGCCATCAATGACATCCACAACACCGTATTTTATGCAGGAGATATGAAAAAGGTACTTGACAATGACTTTATAGCCCGCAATGGTCGTCCGGATGTTATCATTCTTGACCCTCCTCGCGCCGGCGTGGACGAGCCTGTTATTGATGTCATCCTCAATGCCGCACCTAAACGCATTGTATATGTTAGTTGCAACCCTGCCACACAAGCACGCGATCTTGCCCTTATGAGCAATATGTATCGCATTGTCAGCGTTCAACCTGTAGATATGTTCCCACATACACATCATATCGAAAATGTTGTTAAATTGGAAAAAAGATAATATAAAACTATTTATGAGTAGAACTATGAATAGAAAATTTCTTCTTTTGGCATTCACTCTGTTGATAGCGACCCCGCTTTTTGCAGATGAGAATAAAAACAAAGACTTATCTTCCAACGAGATTAGCTCAAAACTTGCAAGCAAGCATGCTCGACCTTTAGCTCCAGATGCTGTAACACGCGAATTTCTCTATAGCGTATCGCCAGAGAACCCATACCGAGTAATAAACCCCACCATTGTCACTCTGAGCAACGACCCTTCCGAGCTACCTGACTACGGTTCTCGTCATATGTTTATCTTCTATGTAGACCCTGAGTCGTATGTTCGCGAAAGTGCAAATCGCGACCTTGAAAAGGAACTTAAGGCAGATGGCAAACTCGGTCTACAAGGCAAAACATATAGCCCTGATATTCAAGGATATGCAGTACTCAATCTTGCAGACACAAAACTCCCATCAGGACTTATTCGTGCAGTTGTAAAGATGGTGTTGGGCAAAAATGTACCATCTCTTAACTTTGCCGATAACGACCATAGCCTGCGCAATGCCTGGAAATTGCCAGATGTCAACAACAAGTTTGTTCTTATGTTTGTTACCAAAGATGGCGATTTGGTCTTCTATCGCGAGAGCCCGATGACCCCCGAAGACAAGGAGTTAATGTATAGCACAATCAACAGATACAGATAGTTCGTCAAACAAGCTTTATAACCCGTAGTAGTGCTGCGGGTTATTTTTTG
This sequence comes from Alistipes sp., assembly GCA_045592005.1. Taxonomy (GTDB): domain Bacteria; phylum Bacteroidota; class Bacteroidia; order Bacteroidales; family Rikenellaceae; genus Alistipes. The sequence continues at coordinate 3,165 of JAZNTY010000004.1, forward strand.
CACAATAAAAAGAGTAGCGCTGGCGTTATTTTTGTAACAAACAGATAGAAGTATGAAACGATTTTTGATTGTATTTTTTACATTGACACTTGCTCTGCCCGCAGCAGCCCAAGAGCAGGTAGAGAACTATATTCAGGTAAACGGACTCGCGGAAATAGAGATTGTACCAAACCAAATATACCTCTCTATCGTCCTTGATGAGAGTGATACCAAAGGGCGCCAAGAGATAGAGCTACAGCGTCGTCAGATGATTTCGGCGCTCAAGAGCCTCGGCATAAATACCGAGAAGCAATTGACTATGGAGAATATGTCAAGCTCCTACTACAAGCGCGGCTCATCACTTGCTACAGCTAAATATCAGCTACTACTTCCCTCTGCCGAAATAGTTCTGGCAGTCTACGATAAGCTCAGCGAGATGGGTATCTCCGATATCAATATCTCGCGTGTATCACACTCCGATATCGAGCAGTACAAGAGTCAAATTCGTAAACAGGCTATGGTCAACGCCAAAAGTGTGGCAACAGAGCTTGCCGAGGCTGTAGGTCAAAACATCGGTGCCTGCATATACATCTACGATGCCAATCGTGGCGTAACACCAACATACTACTCAGACCACATAATGATGCGTACAATGGCAAAAGCCGCCAATGAGGAGTCTGTACCCAAAGAGGAGCCTGTAGAATTTAAGAAAATCAAACTCAACTACTCTGTAACTGCCAAATTTCGCTTCAAGGAGTAACAAGTAGTCAAGCCACATAAATAGAGCTGCCCGCTTTCAAGAAGTTGGACAGCTCTTATTTTTATACCTACTTGTTTATAATTGCACCTACCAAACTCTCTAAAGCAGGGATATCACTCTGTTTCATTCGTGAGCGTATAGTAACTATCGGTTCTATTATCTCAATCTCTTTTAATGGTTCAAGCATAGCTTTCATTGCGCGGGCTGCACTTGGTGCCCACGAGCCATTTTCGATAATCGCTACGCGGCGAGAACGAAAACCTTTGAGTTGTAAGTGATGTAAAAACTCATGCATTGGTGGAAATACATCGCCATCATACGACGCAGCTGCAAGTACCAGCGTCCCCATACGGAAAGCATCTTCCACAGCTTCAGCCATATCATCTCGACAAAGGTCCGCTACCGAGACTTTTGGTATCCCTCCCGTGCGCAACATCTCCGCAAGACGGTATGCCACAGCCGCCGTACCACCATAGATAGATGCGTAAGCGATAAATACCCCTTCTGTCTCAACCTCATACTTACTCCAACAGTCATACAAACCAATATAGTACTCCAAATTATCGGTCAATAGCGGTCCATGCAATGGGTAGATCGCCGCCACATCCAGCGTTGCCACCTTCTTAAGCAGCGCCTGCACTGGAACTCCATATTTACCACAGATATTGAAGTAGTACCTACGCGCCTCACACGCCCACTCTTCCTGGTTGCTTAGAGCACCAAACTTACCAAAAGCATCTGCTGAAAATAACACCTTACTACTCTGCTCATAGCTTACCATAACCTCTGGCCAATGTACCATAGGAGCCATAAAGAACTTAAGGGCATGACTACCTAACGATAAGGTATCTCCCTCTGCTACGACAATTGTTCTGCCGACAAAATCTATACCCTCAAAAAACTGCGGGAGCATCTGCGCAGCACGAGCCGAGCATACAAACCTAATATCTGCATACCGCTCGATAACAGCTGCTATAGAACCTGCGTGGTCGGGCTCCATGTGATGAATTACTAAATAGTCCGGTTTTCTGCCATCAAGAGCCGCTACAAGATTATCAAGCCACTCATCGCACTTACGAATATCTACAGCATCCATAATGGCAACCTTATCATCTACAATAAGGAATGAGTTGTATGACACTCCATTAGGAACATCATATAGAGCCTCAAAAAGGTCAATATCGGTATCATCTACACCTATATACTTAATCATATTATCCATATTTGTTCTATTTTAGTGCAAATATAGGGCAAAAATTGTTATCTTTCCACAGAATTTGTTATCTTTGTTCCATTAATCTTCAAGAAGATATGAATATAGCAAAAATTGTTTTTAACCCCATTTTGGAGAATACTTTTGTCGTTTGGGACGATAGTTTGGAGTGCATTGTAATTGATGCCGGCAACTGCTCTGCAAGAGAGGATGCTCAATTGACTAATTTTATAACCAAACACAATCTTAAGCCTGTTATGGCTGTAAATACTCACGGTCATTTTGACCATCTGCTCGGCGTCAACTACCTCAAGCAGACTTTTGGAGTTAAGTTTGCACTCTCTTCAAAGGATGAGTATTTAAGAGCTATGGCGCAGCCAAGTTGTGCTATGTTCGGGCTTGATATTCAGGTCGAAGTACCACAGATAGATATCGACCTCGATAGCGAGGAAAGCATAAGCTTCGGAAATACCACCCTTAAGGTCATCAAAACTCCGGGACATACTCCTGGTTGTGTTTCACTTTTAGAGCCGGAAAGTGGTCAGCTATTTACCGGAGACACCCTATTTAGAGAGAGTATTGGCAGAACGGACCTACCTGGTGGAGATTATCCAACCATTATCAACTCTATCCTAAACAATATTCTACCTCTGGGCGACCAAATTGCAATATATCCTGGTCATGGTGATAAATCGACTATCGGACATGAGTCGCTCTATAACTCATTTGTCGTAGAGGCTCTTAATGGCGTAGTAAAGTTTTAGAGTATGAGAATAGATATTATAACCGTTGTTCCGGAGCTTCTTACCTCCCCACTCAACGAGTCAATACTCAAGCGAGCTCAAGAGGGTGGCTACGCAGAGATTGTTGTTCACAATCTGCGTGATTATACCGATGACAAGCGCCGCACTGTAGACGACTACCCTTTTGGTGGCGAAGCAGGTATGGTTATGAAAATTGAGCCTGTCTTCCGCTGTATTGAGAAGCTCAAGAGCGAAAGAGACTATGACGAGATTATCTTTACCTCACCAGATGGTGTGCAGTATAACCAGCACGAGGCAAACCGTCTGTCAATGATGCAGAATATTATCATCCTCTGCGGACACTATAAGGGTATTGACTACCGCATTCGCGAGCACCTTATCACTCGCGAGATATCTGTCGGCGACTATGTCCTTACCGGCGGAGAGCTTGCTGCGGCAATTATCACAGACTCCGTTGTACGCCTACTCCCAGGAGCTATCGGCGACGAGGCTTCGGCTCTTACAGATTGTTTCCAAGATGATTTGCTCGCTCCACCTGTATATACCCGCCCAGCCGAGTTTAACGGCTGGAAAGTGCCAGAGGTGCTTACATCGGGCAACTTTGCCGAGATTGCCAAATGGCAGGAGGAGCAAGCATACGCACGAACAAAGGCACTTAGACCCGACCTTTTGGAGTAAATATGAAGTATTTTATCATTGCTGGAGAGCCGTCAGGAGATTTGCACGGCAGTAAACTGATGCAGGGCATTGCTATGGAGGATAGTGATGCGCAGTTTCGTTTTTGTGGTGGCGACAAAATGGCAGAAGTTGGAGGTCAAGAGAACCTACTGATGCACTACAAACAGATGTCATTTTTTGGTTTTGTCAATGTTCTGCGCAATCTAAAGACTATATTCAGTCAAATTAACCTATGCAAGAGAGTCATAGAGCAGTTTGAGCCCGATGTGATTATACTGATAGACTATCCGTCGTTCAATATGCGCATAGCTAAGTGGGCGCACGGTAAGGGAATTAAGGTATACTACTACATAGCACCAAAGGTTTGGGCGTGGAAAGAGTGGCGAGTAAAGAGTCTGAAAAAGTATGTAGACCGTCTTTATACCATTTTCCCATTTGAGACCGAGTATTTCCGTAGTAAGGGTATAGAGCCCCATTTCTGCGGAAACCCGCTTGTTGACGATATTGCCGAACGCAAAAAGTCACTCCCTTCGCGTGAAGAGTTTATAGTCAAAAACAACCTCGACTCTCGTCCTATAGTTGCCCTACTTGCCGGTAGTCGCGTCTCCGAAATCAAGGCAAATTTACCCGATATGGCGGGTATAGCACAACTATTTCCCAACTATCAATTTATCGTCACTGCCGTACCGTGGGTA
>JAZNTY010000005.1:0-5574 GCA_045592005.1 Alistipes sp.
TTATTAGAGATAAGTTTTACTTCTAACCCATCAATCTCTTCACGAGTCATTCTCTCAACCTTCATTTTAATTCTGGCGCATGGATTACGAGAACTATCGAGACCAATTGGATCAATATTCACGCCCGTTAAAGCGTCACTATGCACTGCTCTAAATGTATTTTGGTCAATAATTATTGACTTATCTGACTGCGCAAACAGAGTAACTGTCAAGCACAAAGCAACCAATAAAGAGTATAGTCTTTTCATAAAATTGAGATTTATTAGTACAAAGTTAATAAAAAATACGAGAGGAGCAACATAAAGTTACTCCTCTCTCCCAAATAAAAACCAACCCAACTTCTACTAACGAAGCATTTTCAGCTTTTTGTCAGCAGAAGTAGCCTTGCGGAATGATACCGCATAACCACCACCTGCAGCAACAGGCTGTGTAAGTGTACTCTTAGAGGTACAACGCACTTGGCTAATAGTATATGCCTGAGGATTTGTCTTATAGTGCGCGTCAGCTGCATCGGCATAAATTGTCGCTACATATACTTGCTCAGGTTCAAGGAAATCAAGAGCCACCTTCGATGTACGAGCATCATAACCGGCAACACTGCCCAAAAACCACTCTCCACTATCCTTTGCTTTACGAGCAACAGTAATATACTCGCCAACCTCAGCCTCAAGATATCGACTATCAGACCAATCTACAGCCACATCCTTGATAAATTGGAATGCATCCATAAATCTCTCATAGTTCTCAGGGGTATCAGCAGCCATCTGAAGCGGAGAATAGAGTGTCAGATAGAGTGCCAACTGATTACAGATAGTTGAGTTTACATGAGATTTATTATTAGGATTTAGCTTCTCCACCTCCATCTCAAACAGACCTGGAGTATAATCCATAGGACCACCCTGCAAACGGGTAAATGGCAAAATACACACATGATGTGGACGAGTTCCTCCAAATGCCTGATACTCAGTACCACGCGAAGACTCATTGCCAATAAGATTTGGATATGTACGACACAAACCTGTAGGGCGCACTGCCTCATGCGCATTTACCATAATTTTATGCTCAGCAGCCTTTTTTACAGCATAGAGATAGTGATTATTCATCCACTGACCATAGTGATACTCGCCACGAGGGATTATATCGCCCACATAGCCACTCTTTACAGAGTTATAACCATACTTATTCATCAAATCGTAAGCCGCATCCATGTGGCGCTCATAGTTTCGTACTGAAGATGAAGTTTCGTGGTGCATCATCAGACGAACACCCTTGCTGTGTGCATACTCATTAAGGGCTTTGATATCAAAATCAGGATATGGAGTGACAAAATCGAATACATAATCTTTGGTCTTACCAAACCAATCTTCCCAGCCAACATTCCATCCTTCGACAAGCACCTGGTCAAAGCCGTGCTCGGCAGCAAAATCTATAAGACGACGCACGCAAGCGTTATTTGCCGAGTGCTTAGGGCTCTGCTTACACTTACTATAGTCTGTAACTCCAAGCTGTATAGATGGCACATCACGCGTATATGCCCAATCGCCAGCACCGGTAATCATCTCCCACCAAACACCAACATACTTTACAGGTTTAATCCACGATGTATCCTCGTATGCACAAGGGTCATTGAGGTTAAGAATAAGTTTTGATGCCAGAATATCTTTACAATCATCACTAACCATAACTGTACGCCATGGAGTGCGGCAAGGAGCCTGAAGATAACCTTTCCATCCCTGAGCATCAGGTGTCAGGTGCGCATTAAAAATCATATTCTTATCGTCAAGGTCAAGGTGCATACAAGAGTAGTCTACCAAAGCAGCCTCATGAATATTGATATACAGACCCTCATCACTCTTCATCTGAAGCGAAGTCTGCACACCTGTTGCTGAGAATGGAGTCTGTGAAGAGTTTGGAGTAATAGCCTGCTGCATCAAACCGCGTATCTCCGATAGGCGTGAACGATGATACTCATACTCCTGGGTATCATAATCGCCAGGTATCCACCACGCAATATGGTCGCCTGTCATTGCAAACTGAGTCTTCTCCTCCTTGATAACAAAATATGTAAGTTCCTTCTGTTCTGGGAATATATAACGGAAACCTAAGCCCTCATCATAAAGACGAAAGACGATATCCATCTTATACTTGCGCTCTTTCTGCTCAAGTGATACAACCATTTGGTTATAATTATCTCTAATAGTAGAAACCTCACCCCAAACAGGAGTCCATGTTGTATCTGATGAACTTTTAGCAACAGACCTCTGTATAAAATTATCATAAAGCGAAACTGAAGCACCATGATCTGACTTGGTAATCTCCTCGCCAAATGAAATTTGTCGGTCCTGTCCGCGTAGTTCAAGACCCATAGCACTTGGAAGTACTACAGCTTTTCCCTTATAGTCAAGGTTATATAGTGGTGTACCATTCTCTCCCAACTCAAAAGTAAGTGTTAAATTACCATTAGGAGATGTTAATACCTCTTTAGCCGATACTGTCATCGCAGCAACGACCGCAAGAGTCATCAAAAATATTCTTCTCATAAATTATTCAATTATCTCTTATATTCTACAACTACTACACTATATGGCGCAACTTTGGTGTTGTCATCAATAACAACAGTCTCGCCCGTAATAACACATCTACCCTCTTTCAAAGAGCTGCCAATTTCAGCATAATTAGACCACGGAATCGTCTTACTCTCTGCCGAGTTATTTACATACACAAATACAGCATCGGTGTTGTCATATCGGAAGTATGCATATGTATTATCACGAGTCATAAAATGCATCGTTTGACCATTGTGGATAACAGACTTACTCTTTCTCCAGTTAAACAGACGAGCCGAGAAGTCAAACAACTCCTTATGCTGACCCTTACGACCTTGCTCTGTAAGAAGATTAACCTTATCGCCTTGCCAACCGCCTGGGAAGTCTATTCTCAAACCTCCATGACCCTGTCTAAGGTCTGCTGAGCAGAGCATCATCTCCTCGCCATAGAAAATCTGCGGAATACCACGCATTGTAGCTAACAGAGCCAAACCTATCTTTGCGCGACCAGGATTTTTATTAATAACATCGCCAATACGGGTAGTATCGTGGTTGTTGGTAAATATCAGCATATTACTAAGGTCGTGATATACAAAGTCGTGAGAAAGACAGTCATATACACGAGTCATACCTTGACCCCAACCTGGATTGTCGCAAGATAGAGCGTGGCAAATAGCTTCCTGAAGAGGGAAGTCCATTATCGCGCGCAAATTGGAGTTAAATCCATCCTTATTTGCATTATCTCCCTGCCAATATGCCAACTGCGGTATAGATGATGTCCAGCATTCGCCTACTATATTTATATTAGGATACTCAGCCATAACCGACTTACACCACTGGCTCATAGGCTCCTTCTCATTGTAAGGATATGTATCTACGCGGAAGCCATCAAGGTCCGCATACTCTATCCACCAAACAGCCCACTGCTTAAAATAGTTGAGTACAAACTCATTATTAAGGTTCATATCTGGCATTGAAGGGACAAACCAACCGCTCTCCTGCAAATTCAAGTCGTATGAAGAGGCATTTGGATCCATATTGGTTGAGAAACAGACATTTGTACCTGTGTATTGAGGGAATACATGCACCCAATCATTAAATGGCATATCCTTCATCCACCAATGAGCCACACCGCAATGGTTAGTAACAACATCCATAATAACCTTCAAATCGCGCTTATGAGCCTCTGCAACAAATGTTTTATAGAGCTCATTATCGCCAAAACGAGGGTCAATATGGTAATAATCTGCGCAAGCGTAGCCGTGATATGATTCGCGAGGTTCGTTATCCAAAAGCAGTGGTGTAGGCCAGATAGTTGTTGCCCCCAAAGATGCTATATAATCGAGACCATTAATCATTCCCTGCAAATCGCCACCATGACGACCAAAGAACTCACTTCTATCAGCTTTATCGGCAGTACATTCAGTAGAGTCATTCTCTGGATTACCATTACCGAAGCGGTCTGGCATAAGCAGATAGATAGCATCTGCTGTAGTAAATCCCTTACGAGCAGCAGAACCCTCACGACGCTCTGCGATTGTATATGGATACTTAAACTGCTTATCGCCATTTTTGAAGACCAAATAGTATGTACCAGCATGAGCATCGCTATCCACAACAACATCCACAAATAGGTAATTAGGACTATCTGCCTTATGTACCGCAGCAACCTCTACGCCATCTCCACCCTCTATTGAGATGTTGTACTGCGAAATATTCTCGCCACCAACCAATAACTGCAATGGTGTCTTCATACCTACCCACCAGCTAAGCGGCTCTACACGATTAATCTCGCCGGTAGCATCCGCTATAGTATTTATATCAACCTTTGCGCTCTGAGAACAAGCAACTGTCGCAAAAGCGGCTATAAGAACCAAAAACTTCTTCATATTACTCTGTAATTATATTCCAACCCCATGGAGCAAGGTTGATATTGTTAAACGAAACAGTCTGATTTGTAAGGTTTGCATAAACCGTTACTTTATTACCCTCTACAGCACGAGCAAAGGCAAACAAACCTTCTGGTGTTCCATCGACATACTCAATCTTTCCGCCACGCTCGCCTGCTGCAAGAGCCTTATTGTTGTGGCGAAGTTCTGTAAGCGACTTGTAGAACTCTGCATACTCGTTCTGCTCCCACGCAGGGATGTGATCCTTCTCAAAGAACTCAAAACGCTTATTCCAGCCCATCTCCTGACCGGTGTAGATAAGTGGCTGACCATTTGGAAGTGTAAAAGTAAGTACCGCCATAACCTTTGCAGCCTCGCCCATACGCTCAAACTCTGTTCCTGCCCAAGAGTTTTCATCGTGGTTAGAGGTAAACATCAATCTAAAAGCCTCTGCCGGATGTGCTGCGGCATCTTTTGCAATATACTCTTTCAACTCAGCAACACCCTTTTCGCCACGCGCAATAGCATTCAGCAAGTGATGCAGTTCCCAAGCATACGAGGCATCGAATGAACCGTTGTGAAGTTCTGTATGTTCGCCTTCTGCCAACCAATACATCTGTGGATAGTCCTTACGAATAGATGGAATAACATTCTTCCAGAAGTCAAAAGGCATCTCGCACGCCATATCGCAACGGAAACCATCAATACCGCGTGCCATCCAAAAACGCATAGCCTTCTCCATCTCGGCGCGCATATCGTGGTTGTCATAGTTGAGTTTGGCTATATCAGTCCAATCGTATTGAACAATGGTATTACCCTGCTCATCACGAACATACCAATCTGCTGGTTTCTCGGTTATCCATAGAGCATCTGGAGAGGTATGATTTGCCACCCAATCGATAATAACCTTAAGCCCTAACTTGTGAGCCTTAGCTACAAAAGCATCAAAATCTTCAAGAGTACCAAACTCCGGATTAGTGGCACAATAATCCGAAATCGCATAGTATGAGCCTAAAGTTCCCTTGCGCTCCTTTACTCCAATAGGATATATCGGCATCATCCACACAATATCTACTCCCAACTCCTTAAGACGAGGTAGATGTTCTGCCGCTGCCGCAAAAGTTCCTTCAGGGGTATAC
>JAZNTY010000006.1:0-8113 GCA_045592005.1 Alistipes sp.
ACCTGCGCGGAACTTACCACCAGAGAGGAGTCTTACAAGACCAGCATTCTCACACTCCTCAAGGTGAATACCGCAGAGCTTATCTGCGTTAAGGTTTGTACCACCGTAGCAGCAAGCAGCAAAACCACCACCATAGTGCCATCCAGTATAAGCAGAAGCAGCGTAGATAGTTACAGTACCCGTATTCTTACAACCCTTCATCACAATACCGCGATCTGCGCCTGTAGCTGCAACGCCACACTTACCAACAAAACCACCAGCTGCGGTCTGCTGTGCAGAAGCATCTGTTGCGCCAAGATATACATCACCCTGATTCTCGCAGTTGATATACTCACTCATAAAACGAGCATAACCGATGAAACCACCCAAGCAGGTAACACTTGACAAAGTGTTTACCTTATCAATAGTTACAGTACCCTTATTGATACAGTTCTCAAACTTTGCAAGGTTGCTTGCGCCACCATTTGTAACACCAACAAAACCACCTACTGATGGAACAATCTCAGATGTTGTATTCACTGACAAACATACTGCACCCTCATTAACACAGTTATACAGAGTGTGGCAGTTCATACGACCTACAACACCACCGACATGGATTGCAGTGCAACTCTCTTCGGTAGAGCCACCACATACAGCACCTGTGTTTTTACAGTTGCTCATAGTGCTAACCTCCTCACTGCCGCGTGTGATATATCCAAATACACCACCTACATAAGTATCAGCACCGCCATTGAAGCAGGTAATAGCTCCACTATTTGAACAATCTGAAACCACCGGAGCGCAACCTTTAGAGCCATCAGAGAGGATAGCAACAACACCACCAACAACACTCTGACCCTCAACACCTGTTGGATAAGAGATATTGATTGTGCCCTCGTTCTTACAGTTTTTAACTACAATATCATCTGTAGCGGCATATACACGACCTACAATACCACCAACGCGCGCCTTACCCGAAGCAGATGCACCAGCAGATATAGCAACCTTACTTGTGCAATTTTCGATCATACCTCCGCTAATTTGAGCAACAACACCTCCGATATAGCACCAAGTTTTATTCGGGTGTGTCATATTAACAGTAATAGAACCCTCTACAGTGAGATTTTTAACAACACCACCATTAGCTACCACACCAAACAGACCTGCACTATTTTGAACAGAGGCTACAGTACCACCCTTGCCATCTGGATAGTTAATGATATAGCTCTCCTTATTGTGATCTACAGTAAGACCTGAAATGGTGTTATCATTTCCATCGAAGATACCTGTAAACTGAGATTTCACACACTGTGACTCGTCGTTATTACAGCCGATAGCAATCCAATTGTCATAAGCCGAAAGGTTGATATTATTCTTCAACACTACAACGCCATCCTCATTAGAGAACTCAGCACCTGTAGGGAAAAGTTCTGTAGTACCATTTACAGCATCTGCAAAAGTCTTCATATGCTCAGCAGTAGAGATACCGTCAGCAACCTTCTCCTTCAAAACATTGCTCATAGGCTGATAGATATGCTTACGCTCATCTACAGCGGTTTGACCTGGGTTGTACTTACTCCAGATAACGCGACGAACATTCTCTGCGCCCTTCTTAAAGAGCTTTACAACAGCCTTACCGTGGTATATAGGAGCACAAAATTCTGTCTTCTCAACCTCCGAGGTAGTCTGGTCCTCATTTGTAATGGTCTCCTTAACTGTTACCGAGCGGGTAAGACCCATAACCACAGCCTGCACATTATGAGCAGTAGCCAAATCAACTGTCTGACCGAGGTTCACAAGAACTTTATTACCAAGTTCAGCGGTATCAAGGCTCAATGCGCCGGTAGTAGCATCGACAACAACACCCGAAGCGACAGCGTATGTACCGTTATGTGATGCAGAAACCTCCAAAGAGAGGGCATCAACATTCCACGCCTTTGGAGCCTGGAGTTCAAAGTCTACAACTGAAGCCAATGGAGTCATTGTAAGCACCAACTTACCATTCTCAACAATAGTAGTTTGGCTATAGCCATAGAGCGGCAACTTATTAGTCATCTGACCCACAGTCTGCTCAGCTGCTACATTGAACACAGCTGTCATATTGTCCTTATCCACGCTCTCAACATTGTAAAACGCAGCCACAGGCTTAGTCAAATCAGTAGGATAGAAGGCGTTAGCCTCATCCTTAGCAACAAAGTCGGTAGTGCGACCAACATTAGTAGCTACATACTCATAGCTCTTACCGTCGCATACCAATGTAATCAAGTCGCCCACCTCCCAATAGAGATAGCTACTCTGTCCAACCTCATCTCCTTCTACAGTTACACGGGTCATATCGTCAACCGACAACTCAACAGTGATACCACTGTTTACACCCTCAAAATTCTCTGAACCATTTACGCCCTGAGTCAAATCAGTAGTTAGGTCCTTTGAGCAGCTTGCCAACATAGCAACAGCTGCCATAAGCATAAAAATCTTTCTCATAGTTTCTGTTGTTTAATTGGTTAATTACTCATCTTCACGACCTTCAAATTCAAGATCATTAAAGCCTGAAGGGTCTGAGAGTACAAATCCAGACTCTACACAGCAGCGATACTCGCTGATTTCGGGAGTAAGATAACCCCCCTCTTTTGAATAAATTTTCATAGTACTTTATTATTAGGTTATAGTTACGCTAACAATAAGACACTTTTCTCAAGCATTACACCCAATAAATCTGTATATTTTATGCAAAAAAATAGTCAGTGACAGAACTCCGCCACTGACTATTCGGTAATACTATATAATATATAAGGTTACTTTGTAGTGTCAAAAGTATACGCCTCCCACGGATGTTGTGCATCAGCGCCATTTTCAAGTACATTATTAGCATGCACCAACATTGGGAAGTCCTTCAAATCAACCTGACCAAGCTCTGCCTTGCGATAGATAGCCTTAGCTACACGGCGAGCAACAACAAGCGACTCCAAAGTGACGCCGGCAAGGATTTCCATAGCCTCATCGTAGCTCTTACCCTCGCCCAAAAGGATACCAATCTTACGGGTACGACCACCATAAACAGTTACATAGAGGTCGCCGATACCGATATTCTCGCAATCAAACTCTGCGCCCTGAATAGCCAACAGCAGACGCATCTCCTTAACAGCCTGATAGAAAGCTGCTGCCTGCGAGTTGTAGTGCAGACCTGCATCCTCGCCCAAGTAGCGGTTTACAAGACCGATAGTCATAGCAACACCCAAAGCATAAGCATTCTTTAGAGCTACCGCTGACTCAAGACCCAAAACATCGTTTGTAAGTGAGATGTGGTAATAAGATGTGTTGAGAGTCTGACGCATCATACGCAGCACCTCAGAGTTCTTACCGCAGAAAGCAACCTCAGTCTGGTCGTGGAAAACAAGTTCATAAGAGGTACAAGGACCACCAATAGCACAAACCTCACGCTCGATACCTCTCTTTGCCAACTCTGACTGCCAATAGTCTGGATAGCTGATAAGTGTTCCATCCTCAAGATTTATAAGACCCTTAGTTACCGAAAGTACAGGAGTCTTTGGGTCAAGATTGGTCAAAATCTCCTCCAAGAACCAATCAACACCAAACGACGATACACCACCGATAACAAAATCACAACCCTCAACAGCCTGCTTCCAATCCTCTATCTGATAGTACTTAATACCGGCAGGGAAGTCGCGGTCAAATTTTGGATGGCGATTTGTTGCCTTGCACGCATCAATAATATCGCGGTCAAGTGGAGAACCCACCAAACGCACCTCATGACCATTCTCTACTGCTGGGAATGCCAACGCAGAACCCATCATACCCGAACCGATAATTGTTACAACTCTTTTCATAATTTTGTTTGTTTTTATTTGTTTTTATTTGAATATTGTTTCTTTTTCGCGTGCAAATATAGTACATTTATATATAAAAGACAACTCAACACTATTTTTTCCTTTCCAAAAAAGACAAATTGCAATCAAATATACCTATTTTTTGCATATTCGGTATTTTTTCTTATCTTTGTCGGATGTACGGAATAGGATTTGCAATAGTCAATTAAACTATTTATGAGAGATAAAATTCAAAACTTTGGGCGACAGCTAAGCGCTATGGTTATGCCCAATATCGGTGCTTTTATCGCCTGGGGCTTAATTACAGCATTATTCATCCCTACAGGCTGGTTTCCTAATGAACATCTTGCCAAGTTGGTATCCCCGATGTTGACATATATGCTCCCATTGCTGATAGGCTACACTGCCGGTCACAATGTTGCCGGTGTGCGTGGAGGTGTGATAGGCACAATAGCTACGGCAGGTGTCATTGTCGGAACGGATGTACCTATGTTCATTGGCGCTATGATTATGGCTCCTTTTGCAGCATGGGTTATAAAGAAGTTTGACAAAGCCATTGAAGGCAAAGTCCGCGCAGGCTTTGAGATGTTGGTAAACAACTTCTCACTCGGCATCATAGGTATGTTAATAGCCATTGTAGGTTATATCAGCGTCGGCGGCGCTATATCGTGGGTTACAGAGCTTTTTGAGTCGGGCATAGTCTATCTGAAGAATGAAAACCTACTGCCGTTAGTGTCAATATTTATCGAGCCGGCGAAGGTTATGTTCCTCAACAACGCCATAAATCACGGAATATTAACCCCACTCGGCACTGTGCAGGTGCAAGAGTTTGGCGAGTCAATAATATTCTTCTTAGAGTCCAACCCCGGTCCGGGCTTTGGTATGCTTATGGCTTATTGGCTCTTTGGCAAGGGAGCAGCAAAGAGTTCAGCACCCGGAGCAGTACTGATACAGTTTATCGGCGGCATACACGAGATTTACTACCCTTATGTACTCTCCCGCCCGTTACTTATAATTCCAATGATTTTAGGTGCCTCATCGAGTATCCTCTTCCTCACTGTAGTACACGCAGGTCTTGTAGGTCCTATATCTCCAGGTAGTATTGTTTCTGTAATACTTATGGCTCCAAAGGGCAAAACCCTGTTGCTTGTAAGTGCTGTACTCATAGCGGCAGCCGTAACTTTTGTTACCTCAGCGATAATCATTCGCCGTAGCTCTAAAGAGGATGATGTTCTGCCGGAGAACCGTTTTAAGCCTAAATATAAGATTGATGCACAGAACACCATTAAGGCTAATGGTGTAAAACATATTGTATTCTCCTGTGATGCCGGTATGGGTAGCAGTGCATTAGGAGCCACTCGTTTCCGTAAGCGCATAGAACCTTTTGAACTTGACCTAAAGGTTACCAACTCCTCTGTCAACTCCATTCCTAACGATGCCGATATTGTTGTTTGTCAGCAAGGACTTGTCTCACGCGCTCACGGCAATGCTCCACAGGTGCGTATTGTTGCCATAAACAACTTCTTGGAGGACCCTGCCTTAGATGCCCTCTTTAGCGAGTTAACCTCTACCTCACAGCGTAAGATTGAGAATGATGAGGCTGATGAGCAGAGCCACAAGACAAGTAATGTTTTGAAGTTGAGCAATATCCGCGTAGGCGCTAAGGCTGCCAACAAGTGGGAGGCTATACAGGCTGCCGGAGAACTTCTTGTTGAAGGTGGTTATGTGGCTGAGGGGTATGTTGAGGCTATGCGTGAGCGCGAGCAGATAACAACAACATACTTAGGAATGGGTATCGCCATACCACACGGCACAGAGAGTGCTAAGCGCGAGGTTATACACACCGGTATCAGCGTTGTGCAGTATCCTGAGGGTGTTGACTTTGATGGCGAGTTGGCATATTTGGTTATTGGCATAGCCGGCGTGGGAGATGAACACCTCGACCTGCTTGCGCGCGTGAGTGAAGCTTTAGAGGATGAGCAGACCCTCGAAGAGCTAAAAACGACCACTGATGTCTACGAAATTTATAAGGTGTTAAACGCTTAAAGATGTATTATATATATGGTAAGCAAAACTATTGTTCTTACAGCTCCTAATGGTATGCACGCCCGCCCTGCATCGGAGCTTGTAAAGTTAGCAAAAAGCCTCGATGGTAAGGTTACCCTTGCCACAGAGGTTAAGAGTGTTAGTGCAGCAAGTATGTTGGGTATATTATCACTCGGACTAAAGTCAGGCACTTCGATAACCATCAGTGCCGAGGGTGGTAATGAAGAGGCAAACCTTGATACGATTGTTGGGTTTATAGTAAATATAAAAGATTAGCTATGCAGGTCTTTACTACAGCTGTAGGAGCCTCTGAGGGCATCGCCATAGGTAGAGCCTATGTTGTTAAGCGTCAGGCAATAACTTCAATGCGCCCCTGTGGTAGCACTGAGGAGGAGCTTGCGCTCTTTACTAAGGCTTTGGAGTTGAGTCGTACCCAGATTGAGTCTTTTGCCGCTGATAGTGATATCTTTGCCGCACATCTTGAGATTGTGGATGACCCAATGCTCAGCGAGGCTGTTGAAGCACATATAGCCGAGGGTCAACGCGCTGACGACGCCGTTCGTAGCGCCTGCGAGGAGCTGGTAGCGATGTTTGCCGCCATAGATGACGACTACCTTGCAGCCAGAGCAGATGATATAAAGGATATCTTTGCCCGCATAGGCGCAAATCTTGTTGGCGCAGAGAGCAACCCGTTTCAGGGGGTTGAAGATGGCGATATTATAGTCGACAACGAACTATTACCCTCAGATATGGCACTGCTTGACCTGGAGAAGATAGGCGGCTTTATCACTGCCTATGGCAGCAGTACCAGCCATATATGCATCATTGCCCGCAACCACTCTCTCGCTGCCGTTGTAGGATTAGGTGGCGCGGTAGAGCAGATTGCTACGGGCGACAGAGTTATAGTTGACGGTACAGAGGGTTTGGTAGTACTCAACCCGGACCAGGCAATGCTTGACAAATACCTTATCAAAGGGCTTAATATAGAGGCTCTGCACGCCGAGCAGCAGGCAGTAGCCCACAGTAGCGTAACATATGACGGCAAGGAGGTTAAGGTCTTTGCCAATGCGGGCAGCGTTGAAGAGGTGGAGCGCGCTATAGCCACCGGAGCAGATGGTATTGGACTATTTCGTAGTGAGTTTCTCTATATGCACAGCACTACAGAGCCTGATGAACAACAACAGTATGAGGCTTATGCCGCAGCTGCACGCGCTTGCGGAGAGAGAGTTCTTACTATACGCACCTTAGATATCGGTGGCGATAAGGCGGTGCCATATTTAGAGTTTGATAGTGAACCTAACCCATTTTTAGGGTGGCGAGCTATCCGTGTATCGTTGGAGTGCCGGCAGATGTTCCGTCGTCAACTCAGAGCAATACTTAGAGCCAGCGCCGTGGGTAATGTCAGAATAATGTTCCCGATGATAACCACCATATCGGAGCTTGAGGCAGCAAAGGCAGAGGTTGAGATTTGCAAGGCTGAGCTACAGGAGCAAGGGTTAGCCTACAATGAAAACATAGAGATAGGCGTGATGATTGAGACTCCGGCTGCTGTATTTATAGCCGACCGTTTAGCAGCTCACTGCAACTTTTTCAGCATCGGCACCAACGACCTTGTGCAGTATATCATGGCTGCGGACCGCGCCAACGCTAAAGTATCAAGGCTCTATGACCCATACTCCGAAGCGGTATGCAGAGCTATATCTCAGACTATTGCCGCGGCTAAAAGCGCCGATATTGAGTGCGGTATGTGCGGAGAGTTAGCCTCTGACAGTGCCGCTACCCAGATGCTTGCAAATATGGGGCTGCGAGAGTTTAGTGTCAACATTGGCGCTATCGCCAAGATAAAGTATACAATATCAAAGCTATATAAGCATTCTGCTAATTTATAAAATATACATATAACAAACTAAAACAGACTAAAATGAAAAATCGTGTATCACAGAAATTCGTAGAACTCTTTGGACAGGAGGGCATACTCTTCGCCTCTCCAGGTCGTATTAATCTTATTGGTGAGCACACCGACTATAATGGCGGTTTCGTATTTCCTGGCGCTGTAGATAAGGGTATTGTTGCTGCTATACGCCTCAATGGTACTGACCGTGTTCGCGCCTACGCCCTCGATTTGGGCGAGCAGGCAGAGTTCGGTCTTACTGAGGAGGATAAGCCGGCACAGAGCTGGGCTTGCTACATCTTTGGCGTCTGCCGCGAGGTTCAGAAGCGTGGCGGTGTTATCGGAG
>JAZNTY010000007.1:0-3085 GCA_045592005.1 Alistipes sp.
TTGAGGGAGTTCTCCAGAGGCTTTGAGATATTCTCCTCAATATCCTCTGCACTTGCACCCGGATAGGCTGTAATAACCATGATATATGGCGTATCAATTCGCGGCATAAAGTCAATTGGCAACTTTACTAACGAGAAGACACCGAACAGCGCAACGGCGATAAAGACAAGTATCGTCGTAATCGGGTTATTGACTGCTGTTTTATAGATATTCATCTTCTAATTCTCTATTTATTTACCACTTCAACCTTGCAACCATTTGTAAGAGCGTTTACGCCCTTTACAACGACCACCTCGCCATCCTCAATACCTGAGATAATTTCCCACTCTGCACCAAGACGACGACCAAGCTCAATCTTTGAATAGCGAACAGTGCCGTCAGCCTCAAGAACATATACATAACGGTCACCGCTACCCATAAGTTTATTTACAGAGCGGTCTGGAGCAACTACATGGTTCTGCTTGCCATATGGAAGGGTCACGCGGGCAAACATACCTGGACGAACACGCTCATCGTGGTTTGGAACAGTAACCTCAGCTGCAAAGGTGCGGGTAGCATTGTTGATTGTAGGGTATATGCGAGAGATTGTTCCTGCAAAGTTCTCCTCGCCATAAGCCTCAAGATTTACAATAACCTTCATACCCTTACGAACACGCGCAAAGAGGTTCTCCGAGATGTTAATCATAATCTTTACGGGGCGTATCTGCTCAATAACAAGCACCGGAAGACCACCAGCCATATCGCCATTGTCGTAGTTACGAGCGGTAACAATACCTGAGATAGGGGCAATAAGAGTTGTGTTCTCAAGAAGGTTCTCGTATGTAGCCTTTGCTACCTCATACTGCAAGCGGCGAGCATCCCACTCTGACTTTGAAGCGCCACCAATCTTGTAGAGCTCGTCAGTACGGTCGTACTCAATCTTTGCGTTGTCCATCTGAGCCTTTGACTGCACCAAAGCCGAGTTCTCAAGGCTTACCAAAAGGTCGCCTTTTTTCACATGGTCGCCCACATCAAAGCGTATCTCCTTAATACGGCGTGGAGACTGTGGTGCGATATTGTTTACAACCTCTGCCTCAACATTACCGGTAAAGACCACCTGCTGCACAACTTCGCGCGCAGCAACCTTAGCAACTTCAACCTTTGGAAGCACAACCTCAGCCTGAGCTTCGGTGCTCTTTGCAGCCTTATCTGAGCCACAAGACACTGCTGCAATTGCACTAACAACAAGCAGCGAACTAAAAATCTTCTTCATATTATCTCTTTTTTATTTGTTCTCAAAATTAAAATCGCCCAAAACCTTATCAAGCGACACCTTTGCTGTAAGGAAGTTATAAATAGATTGGTTACGGCTAAGCTCTGCCTGAGTGAGAGCCACCTGTGAGTTGTCGATATCCACAAGCGTTCCGCGACCCACATCGTAGCGTTTAACAGCGATATCGTAACCACGCTGAGCCTGGTCAACAGTGGCTGCCGAAGCGTGATATTTCTTTACGCTGGACTGCATATTGTTTAGATACTGCACGATACCCACGCGGAGCTGACGCTCTACATTCTCACGCTGAAGCTGTAGGTTTGCAAGGTTAAGACGAGCCTCGCGAGTAGCTGCGCGGCGCTTATTGCCGGCAAAGATTGGAATATTGAGCTGTAGACCTGCATAAGAGTATGGGTTCCACGCCTCCTTCTTGAAGAACTTACCGTCGTTGCCAAGTGCAGTGTAGAGATATGCTGCGCTAACAGAGAGCGATGGTACATTGGCAAGCTTTGTAATCTTTACAGCGTGCTCAAGCATCTGCTCCTGCATATCCATCTGCTTAAGGGTCGAGTTATTCTCCAACGAGAGTTGAGAGATATCGTATCCCTTGTCTAAAATGTGGATATAGTCCATAAGCGAGCCTGTAACATCAATATTCTTCTCCAAATCTATACCCAACAGAGCCTTCAACTGCCACAGAGCCAAAGTGACAGTATACTCTGCCTCAATAACATTTGGCAGTGCGTTCTGCACCGAGACATTAGAGGTAATGAGGTCATACTCCGATACAGAGCCCACATCAAACTTTTTCTTAACAATCTCGTTGTTTGCCACAGCATTATCGTAGACCCTCTGGAAGAGATCAAAGGACTCTTTTGCCAACAACACACCATAGTAAGCTTTAGTTACCTGCTCAACCATATCTATACGCGAAGAGCGAGCCTGCTCTACTGCCAACTCCACATCCAAAGCCGAAACCTTAAGGCTCTGCCACAATTGTGCATTTACTATCGGCATACCGAGCGTAACACCTCCGTTGAAAGAGTTATCACTACCCACCTTGATAGTCTGCGTCTGACCGCCAAAGTCCATGCTCATGGTCTGCTTCTTAATCACACGCTGATAGGATGCAGTAGCGTCAATCTGCGGGTAGAGGCTGGCGTATGTGCCTTGCTTGGCATAACGCTTAATCTCAATCTGCTGATCGGCAATCTTGATTGTTGGATTCTCGCTCAGCGCAATCTCAAGCGCCTGCTCAAGTGAGAGAACCAACTTCTGCTCCGGGTGTGAGGTCTGCTGCTCCTGTGCAGTGGCAGCGAAAACTGACGCCACAAAACCTAACATCAACAAAAATTTTCTCATAACTTAACTGTTTAATTACCTTATATTGTTTATTTACTTTCTGTTGCACTTTCCTTTAATATACTCATCAATCTGCTGCACACCCTCTATTGTGGCGATGCCGCGAAAGAAGTTGACGATTGTATAGTTCAGAGCATCTTCAAGGCTAACGCCTTCAGGGAGCGACATATTGCCCGCCGAGACAACAAGTGTTGTTGCTGTGTAGTACAAAATTGTTACCGAAAGGCGAATGTCTACAGTCGGAACAATCAGCCCACAGTCAATGTAATGCTTTATCATTGAGAAGAGTAGGCGTCCACTCTCCTCCTCAGCCTCCTTGCGCACACGCTCAAAAGTTGCGGGATAAAACTTACGCAAATTGTGAGATATACGACGGTGGGTCTCTTTGCTGTCAAGCATAATCTCAAGGCTTTCAAAGAGATATGCCAACGAGTCTCGGTTGCTATGCACACACTTCTCAATGTGTTCCAT
>JAZNTY010000008.1:0-6889 GCA_045592005.1 Alistipes sp.
TCTTGAGGTTTGCACCGTCCTGAGTAAGGTCAGCAGCATCGCCACCGAGGTTGATACCCCAATCAGCGTTGAAGCGAACCTTGTACTCGTTATTAGCTGGTACATTCTCAACAGTTGTGCTCCAAGTCTGGGTGGTCTCATTGTAAGTCATCTCAACATCAGTACCCCAACTACCAAATGCATCACCGTTACCAATCAGGCCTACCTTAGTGATAGCTGTAGTAGTAAGAGTATTTGCATAGTAGTCAAACTTGATGTGGTGGAGACCTGGCTCAAGGGAGATGTTGCCTGCACCGCCATCAGTGCTAATTACGCCATCAGCCATACCATAGTTAACGCCGCTCCAGCTAAGTTCAGTACATAACTTAAACTCCTTAGACTCTGCGTTAGGGATATAAAGGTAGCCTGTAAGTACGCCATCGTCGCCCTTGATTGTTGAGTGTGCAGCATCATGACTCCAACCCTGGTAAGCACCGATAATATGGAGCAGTTTTGGAGCTGGACCAGCCTCAGTAATAGTATAAGGGGCATCGAAGAGGTTAAGAGTAAAGGTTACTGTACCGTTGTAACCAGCCTTGAGGTCGGCTCCACCCATTACAAGGTTATCCTTCTCGCCACCGAGTGAAATATTGTAGGTCTTCTCATTACTATCAACCACATCCCACATATCGTTGAAACGAACTTTGTACATTTTATCCTGTACTACATTTTCAACAACAGCAGTCCAAACATTGGTCTGTGCATCATACTCAAATACGCCATAGTCCTTATCCCAGCCACCTACAGCATCGCCAATAATCGCTACCTTAGTAAGCGGAATATCAACCAAAGTAAGTTCCTTAACATCTATCTCAACATAGTGCAAACCTACAGCAAGAGTAATGTTTGTAGCATCTGCCTCAGCACTTAGCTTACCAGCCTTTACGCCGTATGCAGTAGCTGTGGTACTGTTCTGAGTATAGAACTTAACCTCATTTGCGCCATTATCTGCCGAGAGAATGTTTACAAAACCTCGCAATGTAGTCTCGCCACACTGAACAAGTCTTGACGACGGCTTCTCTGCGCTCCACTCTTGGTAGCCACCCAAAACCCACATATAGCCTGGTTTCTCGTAAATAACATTGAGTGCAATAGCATCGTTAACACTCTCGCCTGTTGCTACAGCTGTTGCAGTTACAGTAAACTCTACAGGATATGTAGCCGCCATAACCAAACCAAGAGCCTCAGCCAACTGAGTGTTAGTTGTAGTATAGAACAAATTAGAAGTAGTACCTAAAGTAACAGTTTGACCACTAATCGCAGCCGAAACAGCGTACTCTACCTCGGTCTGAACACCGAACTTTGCAGCAGACCAAACCAAAGTAAACTCCTCAGACTCTGTAAAATTGCTCACAACCACATCACCGTGATTTACTATAGCCAAATTACGGGTAGGAATAACCATCTCGTCTGCATCGTGGTTACAAGCACCCAAAGAGAGGAGTGCTGCAGCCGACAAAATATATTTCCAAATTTTCATAATCTTTCAGTTTTTGCAAGGTGGCAACTTGAGGGTTGCCACCTCTATGTTTTATTCAGCTGCCTCTACCTTAGCAAAGATAGGAGATGGATTTGTTGGGTCCTCAGCCAAAGACGCCATATCTCCACGGAAGTTGATGGTAAACTTAACCTTGCCGGTAAGAGTTGTTGTAAGGTTATCAGGGCTGGAAGTAAGATGGTCAATATCGCCACCCCAGCTCATAGTCCAAGGGTTAGACTCAAAGTCTCCACCAATAAGACGGAACTTGAACTCGCCACCAGCGCAATTATCAATAACGCCAGACCACTCCTGAGAGTTATTGTCTGTAATAGCAAGTTTGAGATCATTTGCAAGGTCCCAACCGCCTACTGCAGTACCGATTACAGAGATAGCCTCAGCACGCTTTGCTACAACAGAGCCACCAGTGCCATCACTCTTCAGTGTTACGCTCAACCAATAAAGGCCTGGTTTAATAGAGATATCACTACCCTTTACAGTTAAATTATCCAATGAGCCACCAAAGTCTTTTTCCCAATTTGGTTCTGGAGTAAACTTAAACATTACATCAACAGTAGGGTTAGCCAAATCTACAAGATTTACAAGACCCTCATACTTACCGCTATCTTCAGCAGTCTCCCAAAGTACAGGAGCAGCATCTGGAGCCCAATTCTGATAGCTTCCTGGAACATAGATACAGTCACGAATCCATGGAGCAGCTGTAGACTCGATGGTAGTAACCTTAACAGTTATGTTCTCTGAACGCTTTGTATAAGCCTCACTATTGCTAGAGATGCTTGAAGTTACAAAGAATGCAACCTCATTAAAATCACCTACCGGAACAGCAAGTCCCTTAACATCCACCAAGAAGTTGTTCAAAGCCTCCTTTGTTACAGTATAGCTGGTAGTAAAAGACTGACCAAGCTGAGCCTCTACCTTATTATATACAACATAGAGGCTGTAGGTAACTTGCGCAGGATAGCCATAGTCTACCTCGCTCCAAGTAAAGGTAACCTCTGTAGAGAGAGTATTCTCATCTACTACGATATCTGCATGAGGGTTAAGAACCGGATTGAGAACCTCCTCAGCAGGTGCAGCATAAGTCTTATCGACCTCCTGGCAGGAGAAAGACAACAGAGCCGCTGCAACTATCGAAAAATATTTCAAAAATTTCATTGTTTCAATCTTTTAGGGTTTATTAATAACCTTTGTTCTGAGTAAGGTTTGTATTTGCAACAAGATCCTCATCTGGAATTGGGAAGAGTTTCAAATGTGCAGACAAAGCCTGACCTGACTCTGCTCCACCCTTATAAGGCCAGAGGAAGTTGCCCTCTACAAACTTATCGTAACGAATAAGAGTAGTACGACGCAGACCCTCCCAATAAAGCTCGCGAGTAATCTCTGTAAATATATCCTCAAGTGTAACACCGGTCAATGCTCCAGACAAACCAGCACGCTTCTGTAGATCTGAAATACACTTAACAGCCTTTGCGTCATTAGTAGTACCACCATCAATACGAGTCTTTGCCTCAGCATAGATAAGGTACATCTCAGCAGCACGGATAAGTGGGAAGTCAATTGAAGCAAACTGCTCTACAATAGCACCTTCACCCTCTTTTGGACGCTCTCCATAGATATCATTATCTGTAGAGTGGAAGTTGTTGTACTTAAATATATGCCAACCTGAATCGAATGCACCCAAATTCTGGTCTAAAGCTGTTGAGTACTTAAGAGACACAAGAGCTCGCTTGTCTACAGTTGTGAATGACTCCACATTCTGACCGATAGCAGCAGCATCTACTGCGCTACCCAAAAGCGTTGAAACAAAAGATGTAGATGTGTTCAAACCAGACCAACCTGCAGCAAGACCAAGATTTTGATTGTTGTTTGTACTTGCAGCGATAAAGTATGTAGGACCACCATAAGACTGAGTCTTATTTGCATCATAGCAAGCAGCCATTACAATCTCACACAGTGCATTAGGGTTCTGACCATTGTCACCCATAAAGAGCTCACGATACTCTGGAGCAAGAGTGTACTTGTCAATGATCTGCTCTGCGGCATCCATAGCCTGCTCGTATACCTTATTATCCTCTTTACCGAGGTATGTTTTGTGGTTAATAAGCAGACGGGCAAGCAGACCATAAGCAGCACCTTTATCTACGCGTGGGTAAACCTGACTCTTAACAGCCTTAAGGTTAGACTCCTCTGAAACCAAGTCCTCAAGTTCAGCCTTAAGCCAAGCATAAAGCTCTGGAGCAGTAGTCTGCTCTGGTTTTACAGCACCCATAGGGTCATTCTCAGTTACAAATGGAGGGTTGCCGAAGCAGTCGAGTAACATCCAGTAAGCCATAGCACGAAGAACACGAACCTCTGCACGCTCGATAGCGATTTCAGGATCGGAATCATCAGTATTACGGAGATACTCATTTGCGATAGTAACCATCATTATACCACGCACATAGGCAGCATAGATAGCATCATTCTTAGTATTGGTCCAAGTGTTGGTAACAATCTCCTTTACCCAAGCATCACCCCAAACACACTTTGCCTCATCGGTTGTAAGAGTGTTGATTGTCCACCAAGAACGGATAAACTCAGAAGCTCCTGAATCTGACACAGCAATATCGCTACTACCTGCACCAGAGTTACCGGTAAGGTTAAAGCTACCGTAAATCTTTGCAAGCTGACCAAGACGATATGTAGGATTCGAATACACCTCATCACTGCCGATAACATCACTTGACATCGGAGTCTGATTGAGGTCGCCAACACACGAAGTGAAGACGAGTGCTGCAGAAGCAGCAAGAATCATTATTATCTTTTTCATATTATTCACTCAATTAAAAGTTTATACCCAAGCGAACGCTGTAAATGCGAGGACGAGGATAGATATTTCCGTCAATACCACCAGCTACAGAGCTCTCAGGGTCAAGACCGCTGTACTTAGTAAGTGTAAAGACATTCTGAACACCTGCTGCAATGCGGATAGAGGTCTTGCACTGACCGATATTGCGGAAGGTATAACCGAGGTTGATATCATCCATACGGAAGAATGATGCATCCTCAAGGAACATATCAGACAAAGACTGAGCTGTATCGGTCTTCTGTGTAAAGCCATACTTAGCACCAGCCATCTGTGTATTTACGATATAACCCTTGTCGATAATATCACGATAGTATGCAGTAGCAGAGCTACGAAGTACATCGTTGAACATATAGTTACCAACTGTTCCGTGACCGTTGAAGCCGAAGTCCCAATTCTTATATGAGAGTTTAAGGCTCACACCGTAGAAGAAGTCAGGATTTGGACTCTTGTTTGACATATAGCGGTCCTCGTTAGTAATCTGACCATCCTGATTGCGGTCTACAAGCGCATTCTGGATAGGGTTGCCATCCTTGTCATAAACCTGCTGCCATACATAGAAAGTATGAGGAGCATAACCCACCTGATGACGCTGAACAGTATTACCGGTACCACCACCTGCACCACCAAGGTCGATGTATGCTGAAGGAAGCTCAGTAATCTTAGTCTGCTGCCAAGTACCATTCAAACCAATCTGGAGGTTCCAGTCCTCAGTCTCTACAGGGATAAAGTTGAGGGATACCTCGACACCCTTATTCTCCATTGCACCGATGTTCTGGTATACATAGTTAGAGAAGTTACCACCCAGAGGTACATTCACATATGAGATAAGGTCATCAGTGTAGCGATAGTAAGCATCGATAGCACCATTGATACGACCACGAAGGAAACCAAAGTCAACACCCACATTATAAGTGGTAGTCTGCTCCCACTTCAAGCTCTCATTGTAAGCATTTGGACGAACAGGATATAAGAACTGATCTGGACCAAGTGGATACTGAGTAGTAGGATCCTGTGAAATAGTCGAGAACTTAACAGCTGCATAGTTGTCGCCAAACTCCTGCTGTCCTGTCTGACCCCAACCCAAACGGAGCTTAAGAGCAGAAACGGCATCAGAGTCCTTCAACCACTTTTCTTGAGCCAAGTTCCAAGCAAATGCTGCTGAAGGGAAGTAACCCCAACGGTTCTTACCTACGAAGCGAGATGAACCATCGGCACGCATTGTGAATGTGAACAAGTAACGAGAGTCTATAGAGTAGTTGATACGACCATAGAATGAAACCAATGCATTACGAGATGCAGAGAGAGTAGTGCTACCAATCTGAGTTACATCAAACAGTGTGAGTGTTGGATCTGCTGGAGCAATACGACCGTAGTTGCTATTAGTGGTCTCAGAGTAGTTCATACTCCAAGAGTAACCGAGCATAGCGTTGATATTGTGAACACCAATTTCTTTCTTATAGTTTGCATAGAACTCCAACAGTTGGTTGTGGTGAAGGTTATTGTAAGTAGAATAACGACCACGAGTCTTATACTTACCATCATCACCACCATCGCGGTTAGCGAAGATTGAGCCTGGTTGGTTACCCTTATTACCATTGGTAGATGTAATATCCAAACCGAGGTTGAGGTTAAAGCTCAAATCCTCAAAGCCGTGTACCTTATAATCGAGCTGGAGATTACCAATAGCACGGAGTGATTGGTTTGCATCATACTGATCATAAAGCATTGAAAGTGGGTTTACATCGGTAAGGTCTGTAGACCAATTGTAATAACCATTGTTTGTGTAATAGTCAATGGTGCCGTCCTCATTGTAAACATAAGGATTTTGAGTTGGGTCATAATATACAGCCGAACGCACAACATTACCATCAATATAATTAGCGCGGTTGTAGATACCCTTAACATTAAAGTTGAGTGAAAGGTGGTCCTTCAAGAACTTAGGAGCCAAGCTAACATCCAGATTAACGCGCTGGTTATCAGACTTATGAATTGTACCGCCGTCATATACATAACCTACAGAGGCACGATAAGGCATCTTCTCCTTTGCAGCAGAACCGGTAATAGATACATTATGGTCTGTTGCAATACCGAGGCGGAAGATTTGCTTCTGCCAATCGGTGTTAGATGTACCGAAGAGTGCGTTTGTCTTTGCCTCAAGGTCTGGAGCAACAGTAAGGATATGGTTCTTGAGCTCCTCTGCGTTCATCATATCCATAGTGTTGTAGTTGTGCTTAACCGAAACACTACCATTGTAAGATACGCGAGGCTTGCCATTTGAACCCTTCTTTGTAGTAATGAGGATTACACCGTTAGATGCACGCGAACCATAGATAGCGGTTGCAGATGCATCCTTAAGCACTGTAAACGACTCAATATCATTAGGGTTTACAGTTGCCAAGCCGTTAGACATACCAACACCAGCCTCACGAGCTACAGGAACACCATCAATAACGATGAGCGGATCATTGTAAGCAGAGAGTGATGCACCACCACGAATACGGATT
>JAZNTY010000009.1:0-8576 GCA_045592005.1 Alistipes sp.
GGTATGGACCTTATGTTCCCACACCACGAGTGCGAAATTGCGCAATCTACAGCCGCGCTGGGTCACGACTCTGCCCGCTATTGGATACACAACAATATGATTACCATCAACGGCAAAAAGATGGGCAAGAGCTACAATAACTTCATTACCCTTGAGCAGATGTTCAACGGTCAGCACGAGGCTTTGGAGCAGGCATACAGCCCTATGACCGTCCGTTTCTTTATCCTTCAAGCACACTACCGCTCGACGCTCGACTTCTCCAACGATGCTCTCAAGGCTGCCGAGAAGGGCTTAGACCGCCTGATGAAGGGTATTGAGGCACTGGGTAAGGCTAAGCCGGCGGCTACATCAACCTTCAATGCCGCAGAGCTTAATGAGCGTTGCGAGACAGCTATGGCTGATGATTTGAACTCGCCAATGGTTATCTCTGCCCTATTTGACTATGTAAAGATTTTCAACTCCCTTGCCGACGGCAGCCATACCGCTACAGCGGAGGATTTGGAGCTCCTTAAGTCTACCGTTAACCGCTGGGTATTCGATATCTTGGGCTTGAAAGATGAGAAAGCAGCTGCGGCAGGTGGCAAGGATATGGTTACTCCGTTAGTGGAGATGTTGCTCAATATGCGTATGGTGGCTAAGTCATCTAAAAATTGGGCTCTGAGCGACCAGATACGCGACAATCTGACAGCTATAGGTATCCGCGTTAAAGACCGCAAAGATGGTTTTGACTGGGAAATCGAGTAGCTAAGGGTTGAAAATTTGCAAACTATTTTATAACTTTGCTGATGTTATAAAGAGATAAAACATACCCTAAAATTTACCAAAAATGAAAAAACTGTTATTAACCTTGGTTGCTGTGTTTGGTGCTATGGGCGCTTATGCACAGTTTACCCCAAACAAGATTGTAGTCCCCGATATTGAGGGTTACAAGACTTTGAAGGGAGATTTTCACATTCACACCGTATTCTCAGACGCCACAGTATGGCCCGCAACTCGCGTTCATGAGGCTATCTGGGAGGGTCTTGATGTTATCGCCATCACTGAGCACATCGACACCCGCCACCAGAAGATGGTAAACAATGGCACCTTTGTAAAGGAGAAGTGCGACCGCGACTACTCTTACAAATTGGCAAAAAAGGCTGCCGGTAAGCAGTTGTTGGTAATTCACGGTGGCGAGATTACCCGTGGTATGCCTCCAGGACACTTTAACTGCCTATTTGTTAAAGACAATGATGACATCTGCAACGCTGCTGAGACCTATGACGACAACCATGTACTCGCTATGGAGGCAGGTCTTAAAGAGGCTCGTAATCAGGGCGCATTCTTGATGTGGAACCACCCAAATTGGTGTAAGCAGGCTCCAAATGAGACTAAGATGTGGCCAGAGCACAAGAAGATACTCAAAGAGGGCTATATGGATGCTATCGAGATTTACAATATGGCTTGCGGCTACGACCCTAAGGGTCACGAGTGGGCGTTGAAGAACAACTTGGCTATGCTCGGCAACTCAGACTGCCACGCCCCATTCTTTATGGAGGTAGACTACCTGCACGGAGCTCATCGCCCTGTAACATTGGTTTTTGCTACCGAAAAGTCGCTTGCCGGTGTTCGCGAGGCTTTGGATGCTCGCCGTACAGCTGTCTTTGCCGAGGGTAATGTATATGGTCGTGAGCAGGAGGTTCGCCCTCTGCTTGAGGCTTGTCTTAAGGTCAAGAGTGTAAAGTTCAAGGAGAGCCAAATTCTCGTTGAGTTTGAGAATGTATCGTCAATACCTGTAACCTTGACTAAGGGCGAGGGCTCTGAGAGCACTTGGTATGCTCGCTATGCCGTTATCCCTCCATTCTCAACATACACATACAAGGTTCGCCCACTGTTAGTGAATAATAAGCAGCCAAAGTTTGACGAAACAACTAAAGAGTATACCGTTAACTTCGTTGCGGAAAACTTCTACATCGGTCCATCTAAGCCTCTATCATTCAGCGTGAAGGCTACCCGTTAACAACTGACGGCGATATACAAGGACTACCCCATAAAAAGGGTAGTCTTTTTTTATGACTCTAAATAGCCTCCTGTAGTAGGGTAGGTAAAAATACCTATCTAAATTTTGAATAAAAGTGTTATGTTTGTAGCAATTTTGGATATAACACACACAAAAAAACGATACTTTATGAAGAAATTTTTACTTACACTTCTTGCCCTCTGCGCACTCAATGCTGTCAGTGCACAGACCGCAGAAGAGAACAATGCAGAGGTGGAGGCACTGAAGGAGCGCGTGGCTCAACTTGAAAAGCGTTCAACTGTATGGGATAAACTTAAGCCGGCGTTTAAGTTCTCCGGTTATATTCAGGCTGGCTACGACTATCTTTGGAATGAGGATGGCACCTCAACATCGACTTTCCACCTGCGTCGTGCCCGCGTAACTATGCAGGGCGATGTTTACAAAGGCAAGAAGGGTGCTAAGGCGAGCTACCGCTTGCAGTTGGACTTCTGCCGCACACCGGTAATTGTAGATTTATGGGCTAAGTATCAGCCTGTGAATGAGTTCGGAATACAGGTAGGTCAGTTCAAGTTGCCTTTTGGTATTGAGAATACCGACTACAACGCTCTAAAGTTGGAGTTTATCAACTACTCTCAGGCTATTCAGCGTTTAGCTCGTTTGGGCAGTGGCGATATGACCGGCATCAGCTCTACAGGTCGTGATATCGGCGCACAACTCTATGGTGGCTTTATCAAGAAGGATGGATTTAGCATTATCAACTACGAGGTCGGCGTATTCAACGGTACCGGTATGAATGTCAAGGATAACAACAAGACTAAGGATATTGTTGGTCGTCTGACTATTCAGCCACTCAAGAAACTCAAGATTGCCGGCTACTATATGTGGGGCGAGGGCGATGTAACCTCTTTGCAGAATAAATACCCTCTTATTGTCGAGGGTCTTGCTGAGGACTTCAATGCTAAGTATGTCGGCTACCAGCGCTATGGTGGCGGTGCGGACTTTAACAATAAATTCCTCTTTGCTCGCGCAGAGTATATCGGCGGCAAGACAGGCAACCTTACCTCTGAGGGTGTATATGCACAGGTAGGATATAAGTTCTTAGGCAAGTGCGCCATAGGTGTTCGCTTCGACTACTTTGACGAGAATACAAAGGCTGAGGGTAACCAGATAAACTACTCAGCGGCAATATCTTACCACCCGTGGAAGCATATCCGCCTACAGGCAGAGTATGTCCACCAAACTTACAATAAA
The DNA here is from genome assembly GCA_045592005.1 of Alistipes sp. Classification (GTDB taxonomy): domain Bacteria; phylum Bacteroidota; class Bacteroidia; order Bacteroidales; family Rikenellaceae; genus Alistipes. The sequence goes on from JAZNTY010000009.1 coordinate 3,251, forward strand.
CTCGCGGGTTCAAAGAATGGCAACTGCCTCTATTTGATGGCAACTGCAATGTTCTAAAGAGATAAAATAGAAACTGTCAAACATAAAATTAGTATGGGAAAATTGAAGAAATTTTTAGTAGAGGATTGGGTTGTTACCTTCTTGTCTATTCCTCTCCTTATCATTGCAGGTTTAGCGACCTTCCTTCCAAAGGATGCGCTTAAAATTCCATCAGACCTGCTCCACTCAGAGTCTTGGGTCAACATCGGCGCACTGTTTATCATAGCATTGGTGCTGCTTTATGTTGGCAACCGTCTACTCTCTCGCCCGCTGAAGGGTCTGTTCTGGTCTTTTGTGGTTGTCTTTGCTGTATCTATGTTGGCTCAGCTGACTGCAAAAATTCCGTTTATCAAGGCTTGGGGCTTTGAGGCGGTATTCTTCTCAGTAATCTTCGGTCTTATTATCCGCAACGCCTTCCATATTCCGGAGTGGCTTAAGCCGGCTATTCAGGGCGAGTTCTTTATCAAGATTGGTGTAGTCTGCTTGGGTGCGACAATTCTGTTCCGCGACTTCTTGGCAGCCGGTAGTCTTGCCCTTATTCAGGGTTGCGTAGTAGTTACCTGCGTATGGATGTTCGGCTACTTCCTATCAAAGAAGATGGGCGTTGACGAGCGTAGTGCTATGACCCTCTCTTCAGGTGTAAGTATTTGTGGTGTTTCGGCTTGTATCACAGCCGCAGGTGTAGCCAATACCGATGGTAAAAAGCTCTCATACATCGTCTCTGTAGTGCTTATTATCGTTGTGCCAATGATTTACCTTATGCCATATTTAGCTAAGTTGGTGGTACCAATGCTTACCGATGACCCTGTTATTGCCGACCAGATTGCCGGCGCATGGATTGGCGGCACTGTAGATACAACAAGTGGTGTAGGTGCAGCATCGGCTATCTATAGCGACGAGGCAAATAAGATTGCTATGATTGTTAAGGCTACCCAGAATGTACTTATCGGCGTTGTTGCCTTCTTTATCGCCCTCTACCTCTCTTCAAAGAATGCCGGCGATGGTAAGTTGCACCGCCCTTCACTCAAGATTGTTTGGGACAAGTTCCCTAAGTTTGTCTTGGGCTTTGTTTTGGCATCGGCAGTATTCAGTCTGTTGCAGTCTTATGAGATTTTCCCTGACTTTGCTGCTAAAAAACTCGCTGAGACCGGCATGGCTAAGACATTCTCAGGCTTCTTCTTCTCACTTGCCTTTGTTTGTATCGGTATGGACACTCGCCTCAAGGATATTGTCTCAAAGGAGAACCGCAATATCCTCTACACATTCTTAGGCGCACAGACCTTCAACATCATCCTTACCTTCTTTGTCGCTTGGCTGCTCTTTGGCGTAGTTAAACCGGCATTTGGATTGTAGTTGTAAGACTAAATATCAATAGATTATGGCTGAATAAAAGAACATTTTTATTCAGCCTATTTTTATTCGATAAAAATTAGTACTTTTGCGCTATGAAACAGAGTTGGAGAGCCGGAACAATGATTTCGCCGGTGCCGGCAGTTATGGTTAGCTGCGGAAGTATGGAGGGCGAGAAGAATATTATCACGGTAGCTTGGACGGGGACAATATGTTCCGAGCCGGCTATGTGTTATATCTCTGTGCGCAAGGAGCGCCACTCCTACCAGCTGTTGCGCCAGAGTAATGAGTTTGTCATCAACCTCACTACGGCAGAGCTTGCCCGCGCGACAGATTGGTGTGGCGTACGCTCAGGCAGAGATTTTGATAAGTTTGCCTACTGCAACCTTACACCGCAGAGCTGTCCTCATATCTCAGCTCCGGCTATAGAGCAGTCGCCCGTAAATATCGAGTGCCGCGTAAAGCAGATTATCGAGTTAGGCTCCCACGATATGTTTATAGCCGAGGTTGTAGGTGTTATGGTCGACGACTCCCTTTTAGACCCACAGAGTGGCAAACTTGACCTCTCGCGTGCCTCTCTTTTGGGCTATGCCCACGGAGAGTATTACGCTTTGGGAGAGAAGCTTGGCACCTTCGGCTGGAGCGTAAAAGGCTCAACACTAAAAAAAGAGAAGAGAGAGAAAAAATAGTATGGAACAGCAAGAGTATTTACAGAATTTTGAAAAGAGCCTCGCCGAGCAGCTTACCAAAACACTTAGCGAGCAGAACCTACTTAGCGGATATACCTTTGAGGTTGAGGAGCTTGCAGAGATGTGGCACCTCTGCGCACCGGACTATATGGCAGATGCTGTACCACAGATTGCCCACTACCCTTTGGCTGCTATCGCTTGGGCTGCATATTTCGGTGCTGGCGCAGCTGTGCTATGGGACCGTCAGCAACTCAATAAGGAGCAGAACTGCTACCTTACACTGCGCGATGCCAGAGGTTTTGACGAGATGGATGAGTATGTGAACTACCTATTGCTCGACAATGGTATTAAGCAGGTGGATATTGACCGTGTTGAGAGCGCTTTGCGTAGTGCAGCACAGAGTGCTGAGACAGCTATACGCAAGGAGGGCATTGAACCCCAAAGCGTTATGGCGTTCCACATCTTTGCCCGCGTGGTAAAGGTCTTCTTTGCCCTCGGAGCCTCAATAGCCCTGCACCTTATGGGTTACAAGTACGAAAAGGTTAAGGTCGAGATGCCGAGTTAGTCTATGTATACTTTGACAATAACCACCTCCTATGCCGAGAGTTGGCGGTATAATATAATGGTCACTTTGGCTCTGCTCAACGACAAAGATGAGCAGATAGCCTTCCACGCTACCGAGGACTCGCCACTACCTGTGGGTAGCAATAGCGACACCGCTCCGGAGGGCTTTGTGCGCCGCCGAGAGGTTACACTACCATTTGAGAAGTGCCATAAGGTCCGCTTTTATATCTACCTGCTGCCTAACTCCCTACCTACAACCACAACCCTTGCCGGCACAAAGACAACCTTCCCTATACAGATAAAGGTCTGCGACAAAGAGAGGGTATACTTGAGCGAAAAGTGGGATGTTAACCGTTTTGGTGGTTGTGGTCGTGAGGTCTTTGTCACTTTCGATTAGCCTTGCCCCGCCAATCAAAGAGGCGGTAACCTATAGATATGCCCGCCTTGAGGGGCTGTATCTCGCTTGAGCCATTAAATGGGTCGGGATATAGATAATCTTCATGCCCTTGCGGGTTCATAACAATCTCGCCATTAGGTCTATAACCATTATACCACGAGCGCATATAGGAGAACGCGACAAAGGCATCTACACTCCAGCGACGGGCAAAGTGGTGCTGATAACCGATACCTATGCCGACCAATAGACCAAAGCCCTTGCCATAGTTGGTGTTGAAGCTCAGAAGCTTACCATTTTTTAGAAGCGCTGGTTTATTGATATCAAAGCCCATCATTCCGGCGACAAAAGAGCCATAAAAACCCTTTGTGGCACCCTTTATATAGTAGCGATACTCCCCATTGAACATACCAAAAAATAGATGGCGAGAGTTTACACTCTTCCACGGCGAAAATATAGCCTCCACACCTAAAGTAGAGTGGGGCGCTATGGCTGCCTCAACCTGCGGATGGACAACTCCTATCAGCGCATAAGGCACATTGAGCTTAACATACACCTGCCCTGATAGCGACCAAATGGAGCTAACCAACGCTATAACAAATATCACTATAGACCTTTTCATACCACAAAGATAACGCAAAAAGTATGAAAGATAACAATTTTAGGCTCTTTTTTCCAATCTCTATATATTTTCCCAACTACAAATATCCGATGGTAGTAATGTTACAGAGGAGACCGGCTTAAATTGAAGTCGGTCTTTTTCGTGGTATAGAGTTTGCAAACAGCCATAATATATAAATAATAAAGGTATACAGATTATGTTATGGTCATTGATTTTGGGTGTGGTAACCGGATGGATTGCCAACCTTGTAGTCCGTGGTGGAGGCTATGGACTTATCGTCAACATTATTGCCGGCGCTTTAGGGTCGCTATTGGGAAATTGGATAGTTAGCTGGTTTAGTTATCAAGCTCCCTTTATTGTCAACTTTATCGCCTCCATTCTCGGAGCAGCATTACTGCTTTGGTTGGTCACAGCCCTTATGCGACGCAACAGCCAAAATAGGGAGATGTAGCACCAAAAAGTGCATCTAAAAAAGTTTTTAGCAAAAACATTTGCCAATTGAAGAAAAATAACTATCTTTGCGCCGCAGAGAAGACTGTATGCTCTCTTTATGAGAGATAACAGGCTTCTATAACTTAATTAAAAACACAAACAAGATGAAAAAGGGAATTCATCCAGAAAATTATCGTTTAGTGGCGTTTAAGGATATGTCCAACGACCACGTGTTTTTGTGCAGGTCCGCCGTTTCGACAAAGGAGACCATCGAGGTGAACGGCGAAACCTATCCCGTGTATAAGATGGAAATCTCCAACACATCTCACCCATTCTACACCGGTAAGATTAAGTTGGTAGATACCGCTGGTCGCGTTGATAAGTTTATGAGCCGTTACGCAAAGCGCTACGATAAGAAGAACAAGTAAAAAATTGTTCTTGGAGAGATAGCAGTCCTAAGGGGCTGCTATTTTTGTTTACCCTTCTCCCACCTAATGCCAAAGCTCAAAAGCACAACAAGTGCCAAAATTATATAGCAGGCAATCATCGCTGTGCTGCTAATTCTAAGCTCCGCATAACCAATGCCTGTAGATGCAAGCCACTCAACAATGCCATTCTGCACATCTCCGCACCACACCGCACTCTGCGCCGTAATGCGAGCAACAGCCTCAGGCAGAACAAGGGCCGTAAGGTTACAAACAATAATTATCTGCGAGAAGAGAAATGCCAGCGGAGTAGTGACAACGCTCAGCAGTGAGACAACACCAAAGCAATTTGAGACAAGTGGAGCGGTAGCCACAACGCAGGCGGTAGATACTGCCACCGTATCAACAACGCTCTTCACAACACCACGACATCCTATAGTTGAAATAATCGGTCTTGCAACAAAGAGTATCGCCATAACAGCCACAAAGGAGAGTTGAAAGCTCAGCTCAAAGAGCATATAGGGGTCAAAGGCGAGCATAATAAATGCCGTAGTACATAGCGAGTTTTCGGGCTGGTGGCGACTCTTGGCAAGATAAGAGAGTTGCAAGACAGAGAACATCACCGCCGCGCGAATAGCACTTGTAGGCCAGCCGCAGAGCGCAACATATACCCACACCATAGCCGTCACAGCCGCTGCGCGGATAATATTGCCTCGCCAACACAATACAAGCGGCAAAAACAATAAATTGAGCAGCACAAAGACCAGACCCACATGCAATCCCGAGACCGCCAGCAGATGCGAGGCTCCAC
>JAZNTY010000010.1:0-2835 GCA_045592005.1 Alistipes sp.
ACTTTGTTGGGTGAAGCTCAAGGAATGCCTGACCGAAGCAAGCAGAGAATGTTGGGGTTGGCTCAGTAATACCACGCTCAGTACCTGCAAGCTTTGCAGTAAAGCCAGAGAGGAAGTAGTACTTAGTCTGCTCTGGAGTAAGGATAGATACTGGAGGAAGAACACCGAATGCATCAGCAGAGAGGAAGATAACATTCTTTGCAGCAGGAGCAGCTGACTTAGGGCGAACGATGTTGTCAATGTGGTCGATAGGGTAAGATACGCGAGTATTCTCGGTTACGCTCTTATCGTTGAAGTCTATCTTGCCCTCAGCGTCAACAGTAACATTCTCAAGCAGAGCGTTACGACGGATAGCGTTGTAGATATCTGGCTCAGACTCCTTGTCAAGCTTGATAACCTTTGCGTAGCAACCACCCTCGAAGTTGAAGATACCGTTGTCATCCCAACCGTGCTCGTCATCGCCGATAAGCTGGCGCTTAGGGTCGGTAGAGAGGGTTGTCTTACCTGTACCAGAGAGACCGAAGAAGATAGCGGTCTCGCCCTTCTCGTTGGTGTTTGCAGAGCAGTGCATAGAAGCGATGCCCTTGAGAGGTAAGTAGTAGTTCATCATAGAGAACATACCTTTCTTCATCTCACCACCATACCAAGTGTTGATAATTACCTGCTCACGAGAAGTGATGTTGAATACAACAGCAGTCTCAGAGTTAAGACCAAGCTCCTGGTAGTTCTCAACCTTAGCCTTAGAAGCGTTGTAAACTACGAAGTCTGGCTCGAAGTTCTCAAGCTCTGCCTCAGTTGGGCGGATAAACATATTCTTTACGAAGTGAGCCTGCCAAGCAACCTCCATGATGAAACGAACTGCCATGCGAGTATCCTCGTTAGCGCCGCAGAAACCGTCGACAACAAACAGACGCTTGCCAGAGAGCTCCTTCTGAGCGGTAGCTTTCAAAGCAGCCCAAGACTCCTCAGAACAAGGCTTGTTGTCGTTCTTGTACTCCTCTGAAGTCCACCAAACAGTGTCCTTAGAGTTCTCGTCCATAACGATGAACTTGTCCTTAGGAGAACGACCTGTGTATACACCGGTCATTACATTTACAGCACCGAGCTCGGTGTTCTGACCCTTGTCAAAACCGGTCAAACCCTCTTTGGTCTCCTCCTCAAAGAGTACCTCGTAAGACGGATTGTAAACAACCTCGGTTACACCAGAGATGCCGTACTTCAATAAATCTTTTTTCTTAAAAGCCATAATTGTTTGATATTTAATGATTTAACCTCTTATCGTCTGTATAAACTTTCTGTTCAAATTATCTTCTAAAATGGGACTATACAAAAGACCCTTTTTTCCCGATGCAAAGATATTGCTAATTTTTTAATTGTGAAAAAAATAACAGATATTTTTTCAACTTTTTCCTCAAAAAATCACAATTAGTCCTTTTTTAGCAACTCTTCAAAGGCGGGCACGATAACTTTGTCATAGTTTTCGCGTACATTTTCGATAGAGGCTTTTGTGTCGCCCTCATATTCGCCGACCCAGCTGGTTTCATAGAGGAAACATCCTCGGTAGCCACATTCGTCAAGGAGGGTTTTATAGAGTGTACCCCAAGAAATCAATCCTCCGCTCCATGGCTGTAGATGCTTGTCATAAGGATAGTCTTTAAGACCGATATTCTGTTGAATATGCAAGGTGCCTAAACGAGTACCAATAGTTTGGAGCATCTGGACAACATTGCCCACCTCCTTAGTTGTGATATAGCTGCCATTTTGAGGGATAAGGGCGTGACCTGTATCAATGCATACTCGAACACTCTCCAAACCAGGATAGTCGAGTAGTCGGAGTAACGACTCGGCATCATAAGCCACACTCTTGCAGCAGTTTTCCACGCAGAGTATAGCCTCGCAGCCATAGAGTTTATTTGCACGGTCAAGCTCCTGTTGCAGAGCGACAAGTGACTTCTGGCTGGCTTCAACATGTTTATCAAAGTCGGCATCGGTGGTCAGATAAGACCCTGTGCTGGGGTGTATGGTCAGTTGACGAGGCTTAATATGCTCCACAGCTATATCAATGATGTGGGCGAGTTTCTCGACAGCTAATTTACGATGCGTTTCATCCAAAGAGGCGATATCGTATGTTGAATATGGCAGGTGTATACCCCACAGCTTTGCCCCCGTCTGTTTAAGAATATCGCCGGCGGTTAGAAAGGCAAACTCTCTTAACTCGTTTGTTGCACCCTCTGCCCACATATTCTTGTCGCGAGCGATAACATCGAGCCACATATCGACAGCAATAGCTCGGTTGCAAACCTTCTCGGTAATTTGCTCCAAGCCTACCAGCTTGCCAGGTTGTAGACGAAGTCTTTCGATATCCTGACCGGGTGTTGCCGGAGTTGTGGTCGGAACAACGATTGTCGGTTTTGGCTTCGGTTTTGGTGCGGGATTTGGTGTCGTACCTCCATTAGCTCCATTGCCGTTATTTTCGCCTCCTGAACAAGCCAGAAGTAAGAGTGATGCAAATATGAGTAGATTATGTTTCATCATTCAGAATGGTAGAATAAAAAAGACCGCCCTTACGAGCGGTCTTAGATTGATTAATAGCCCGGATTTTGAGCAATATGTGTAAGAGCATTACGCTCAGCATCAGGAATAGGCCACAGAACATCCTTTTCTGGGTTGTAAGCCTTAGTACAGAAAGTACGGAGGTTAAACTCGCTGCCGTCCCAAGTGCTCTTGTCGTAAGTTACGCACCAATTCTCGTCAATTGTAGGCTTCGCATTTGACAAAGTGCCATCGAATGCAGGTGCATACATAGGACCATTCATAACGGTATTTGCGATACCC
>JAZNTY010000011.1:0-24222 GCA_045592005.1 Alistipes sp.
ATCAATATTCTGCTCAATAGCTTGGCGAACCTGCGGGGTTATAAGTATCTCAAATTCTGCTAAAGTCATACACAAAGTTAGTCTTTTTTTGCCAATATACTCTCTTCCCGCCCAATGCCCCATGAAAGAAACAGCAAAAGCACTGCTACAACATAGTAGACAATACAGCCGACAAAGCCGATATTGAGTTGTCCGAAGCCGAAAGTAGCACCAACTGACCACTCGACAATACTATTTCCTACATCATTACACCACAATATCGGTTCCACAAAGCTCTTCGCTATAACATCAGGCGTAACAACCATTGCAAGACCATAAATAAGGGTTAGCTGCGAAAAGATTAGTACCACAGGGGTAATAAAGATACTGAGCGCTGAGACGGTTCCAAAACATAGGCTTACTATTGGCAGGGTCGCAGCTACACATACGGTTGATATCACAAGTGAGTTTATCAGAGAGCGCAACCACCTATTACTTACCGAGAGCATACGGCAAAGTGGACTGCCGACCTCTGCAATGGCAATGACAGCAACAAAGGAGAGCATAAAACTGAGGTCAAAAAGCAGTGTCGGGTCAATGGCTAACATTACCAAAGCCGCTATACTGACAGGACTGCTATTAAGATAGTGCCAGCCGAAAATATAGCATATATTGAGCACCGAGAACATTACTGCGGCACGAAGAGCACTTGGAGGATAGCCGCACATAGCTACATAGAGCCAAATGAAAAGCAGGATGATTGCCGTAATAACGACATTTGCCTTATAGCGTATCACAAACACCCAAGGACGAACAAATAGCGAAAAGAGCAGCGAGACCAAACCAATATGGAGTCCCGACACTGCCAACATATGGGACATACCGCTATAGGAATATTCACTACGCGTAGAGGATAATGAGGCACTCTTGGCTCCCAATACTATACTTAGCGCCGTAGCCGATGCCTCATTGTTACCGAACAAGCGGCTCATACGCCTTACAACACTACTATGCAGACGCGAGAAGCGAGCCGGCAGAACCTGTTCCACACAATATGAGTTTAAGTAGAGTCTACCAACAACACCCTGTAGAGCTACAAATCGGTTATAGACGCTTTGACTGCTATCAATAGGTCGAACTTTAGTGGTGGCGACAATAACATCGCCCTGCTCAACCATAACCAACGAGTCTACCGTAAGGCGCACTTTTGCTTCACATCTGCGACCTTGACACTCCTTGACTTTAGCATTCCAAGTACTATAGCTGCCATAGTCGCCAATCTGACCACCGACCTTGAGCACAACATTTAGGGGTTGGTCATAAGGTAGACTACCAGCAGTGTAAAAAGAGTAGGAGAAACCACCATATGCTACAACTGCCATAAATATGGCGCTCCTAAAGAAGAGCGTTACAATCAATGACCCGACAAATAACGCCGCCCACACCCATATGCTCGGACGAAGCAGCGCCGATACAACAATGCCGATAATTAACGACAGTATAATCGCTATTATCGGCACATTTTTAATATGTTGTTTAATATTTTGGGTCGAGAAGTAGAGCATATATTATGACCTTAAGATATAGTTTTGCTCATACAGAAGTTCCCCATTGTAATAGATGCTCAAACTACCGTAACCACACACATACTCATAACCCTTATTTCTGAACACATAGACACCTTGTTCTCCATTCAACAAGTTACCACCATATATTACCAAATCCGGTTCCTCACCAACGCTATTACCCTCTTTATTCCAAGAGTAATATTGCAATCTGCCATCTTCATCGCGGGTTATGTAGATAACATGATATTTGGTTTCAAACCAATCTATACACCTACCTGCATATAATAAATTAGGACAACACGACTGCCCTACATAGCAAAAATCAAAGCCTAAGTTATTATCGGCATAATAGACCTCCCATTCATCATTAAAGCAGACCCCTTCACAAGGTATAGCCAGAAGAGTATCGTCTACAAAGAAGATATTTTTAAGACATTGGCTATTTTGTAAATCATTTATTTCGCCATCGTAGCAACAAAAGATATGTCTCTCAATACAAAAATCGGCTTGATAACCCTTCTTAAATGTTGGAGCAACCTCTAACTTGCTTCCATTTGCCTTTAATGCCATAATTCCCGTTGACTCCGGCTCTTCATCATACATATTATATTCAATGTAGCGCAACACAAAGATACGCTCATTCTCTTCGGGATTATAAATCTCTTTTACATCATAAACCAACAAGCCGGTTATAGACTCTAAACGCGCCTCATAGTCTTCAGAGGCTACCTCTTTCAACCCCTTTATTTCTCTAAAACCAAGACTCTCCAACACATAGACCGAAGAGCCATCTTCCCATTGAAAAATCTGATTTACACCATCTCCACCATTACAGTTGTAGACCCTAAAATGTCCCAAATCTGATGTTGTAACAACCATATTCTCTTTGGCTATCTTATCAAAATTATAATAGAGAGTGGTATGTGGATGGGCTTTAAGCAGGTCTGCAAAACCCAACTTATACAGAGTACCATGAGTATTAGAGTGCTCTAAACGCTGTGCAAAAATCTGCTCAGCCTCCTCTACGGAGTATTGACTCCACTCATTAAAAGCCTTCTGCCCGTCACAAGCGACCAAAAGCAGCAATACGGAGATAATAAATATTCGTTTCATGGTTATATCGCTACATTAATTAGATTTTAATACACTATTTTCTTCATCTTCCGAGTCAAAATCGGCATCCTCAGTTGTATCATCCTCCTCAATATTGTCATAATCAGGGTCGTAGTCGACTAAAGCTATATCGCCCTGCTCTGGAGTATCTGCAACGCCAAAGTCATCAACTTCATCTTCAATATCATCGGTCTGTTCAGTCTCCTCTATTGTAGGGACAATAGTATAGACAGACATCTCCGCCGCAAACTCCTTATCCATAAGGTGGAGCTGTTCACGGATTATTCTACGACGATTGACCGCCGGTTCCAGACAGTACTTAAGATAGAGAGCCTTAAAGTTCTTTTGGCTCTCAGGGTCCAACTCAGCAACGGCACAGCGCATATTTGGGAAAAGAAGCTTACAATATGCTGTAGCTAAGCGTTTAACCGCCTTATTATCACGCAAGTCGGCATTTGGCTGGGTAAGAACTATCTCGTCGAAGATGGCGCCATAGACAGACTCTGTACGCAACAGGTGCAGCACGGTGCTGATATACTCGGTATTCAGGGTCCACCCCTGCAAGATTGAGTCGCTGGTCATGCGTGGCAGTTTCCAACCCTCAATAAAGCCAGAGAAGCGGTCCAACAGAGCTGAAGAGCGGAACACCTTTGGTAGTACAGCATAATAGTCATGGGACAACGGCAGCTTCTGCTCGCTGAGTTTTATATTACCCAGCAGCACCAAACCACACTCCGAGCGCAGGTTAATCTTCTCAAGTTTTGCCACGCCCTCCTCCAAAAAACACTTGAATATTGACTCTAACTCCTCAGGGTCAGACATTGAGAAAGTTGAGATTTCATCTATAGCCACAGCGTCATAGAACATCATAGCGCCGTGTTGTCCTGTTCTAAAGTTATGGAATAGGCGGGCACGCGAGGTCTTACCGCCACCGAGCAACCAGGCATATTTCGAGAAATTGGAGAATATGTAGCTCTTGGATGTACCCTTCGGACCGAGCTCAATAAGATGGGTGCGGGGTTCAACAAATGGGAGCAAGCGTGTGAGGAACTCCAACTTCGTATCCATCGTCCCAAAACTCTCAGGAGTATACTCCATTGAGGCGATAAGTAAATCGACCCACTCCTCTAAAGTAAACTCATTACGAGCCTGGCAGAGGTAATCTATAGATGGACGATATGGTCTGAACGACTTAAACTCCGACATCAGTATATATGGAGCCTCTTTACCCCGCGGAGTGATATATTCGAGCGTGATAGCGCCCCAGCACTCCCCATCCTTAAGTTCAGAGCCGTTGTGCTGCAATACAGCCTGACTAATGTAAGCGTTAGAGACAATCTCGGCATCCGGAATAGAGAAAGCTATACGCCCCTTCTCCAAATCACTCTTTACAATAAAGCGGGTAGTCAACTTTACACTGCCCTCAAGAAGAAGGCGGCTGCGCAGTGTTGCCGCATCAGGCATACACAAGTCAAGATACTGAGCTACGGCTGTACGGTTCACATTGCCCTCATTATCGCTATGCTTACGGATAATGTAATCCTTGACAAACGACGGCAAGGAACGCCCTGAGAATAGAGAGTCATTGGCACGACTCTTTAGAATAGCAAGTTCTGGAAAATGAACTCTAATCTTTTCGCAAATGGCAGAATTATTTTTCATCGTTCTATGTTGTTTATTTCGATAAGTAGGTTCTACAATAATATAGAGGCTATTATGCAGAAAATATTACCACTCGACAACATTCTTTATCAGAATATCTTCTAAAACGACTCATCAACCTCCTCTAAACCCGTATATTTTTTAGGCGGTATAGGCTCAGGCTCTGCAACAGACACTGCCGGCGGCTCCACTGTGGGAGTAGTCGACTCAGGAGCAACCTCACTTGGCAGAGGCTCAAAAGTAGGCTTACGAGGTGGCTCAAAGTTAGACTTTGGGGGCTGTCCATGCTTCGTCCCTGCTGGTTTACTATCAGGTTGTGGCTGTATTGGTTGCTGAATATCCGAACCTTCATTCGTGTCAACTCCAAACTGCACAGCGGGTCTCACTGCCGCTTTTGCCCCCTTGGAGCTATGTGTAGCCGTGCGGTCAAAGGCGTAAGAGAGCTCAAAGGAGAGACGAGAAACAAGAGCGTCATCACTCGACTTAGTAGCCGCACCACGAATTGTTGAGGCTATCTGAGCAACCTCTCCTCGCTTTATTACGATAGACCTTTTACCAGAACCAACAGCAATGGTTACAATATCCTCAAAGTGAAAAAATCTCCAGAGATACCCTCTGCCTCGACGCCTAAAGGTGTGTGACATATCTATGCGCGACCGCTTGCCCTTCACAAAGATGCCCAACCGCTCTAACTCCCGTTCAAACTCAACATCCCGAAGGCTATGCTCCACCTTAACCTGTCCACCATTGATGACTATAGTATCCTCAACAGCATAGTATTGGTAACTCTTTGACAAAAAGCCGGTCAAGGCACAATAGAGTCCCTCTCTCCACTGCGCCAACTTACTATTCTGCTTTTTTCTGGCAGGCACCCGCCCCTTCGGCTTAAGTGCCCGCCATAGGTATCGTAGGAACATTTATTTGACAGTATTAGCTATCACTTCAAGTATCTGATATGGGATACGAATATACTCTTTATCCAGTGTATCTACAATCCTAACATATATCTCTCTGCCATCATTATCTTCCTCAGAATTTGAATGTTTGTCATCTTGCAGATACTCCAGACTCTTCTTGTACCTATTATACCACTTGCGACCATCCTGACCAAAGAGGTCATTCGCACTTTTTGCCTTAATTCTGATAACATTACCACCAAATTCTTGAACCTCAACATGTCTGGTCTTTGAAGCCAATTGCATAAACATCTTCAAGTTAACCAACCCCACCTGACGACTCTTACCTTGACTATCTTTATTTAGCAATATCATACTATCTCTATTGACAACTACACTATCATTGCCCCCTCCGCTAAGAAAGACCGTTTTGGTTTTATACATCTCTATTGGAGTAAGTTCTGGAGAGGCAAGCCAATAGATAAGGGCTAAAACTACAGCTACTGCCAAAAACTCAAGTATATACTTTTTCATAACTACTATATAATTTAATCTTTCATATAATCTTTGAAGGTCTCTGACTCTATAACCTTATTTATCAATGATGCAAATCGCTGGTTCTTCTGCTCATTAACGGCATTGGCATCATTCCAGATATCAAGTTTGATATTCATATATGAGAGGTAGAGAGCGTAGTACTTTATCTTTCTCAATTCCGCCACCGAAGTAGCCTCCTCAAGAGGTCTCTTTGCAATAATAACAATCAGATGCTTCATTCGCTCTCCTGCATTGCGCTCAACATCAAGAGTACCTGTCTTAGCGTAGATATGGTAATTACCTCTAATACTACTTCTCAAATCAGCAGCAGTACCGCTTGTCGGCACTTTTTTAAGCTGAGATAACACCTCTGTCTTATAGAAATTAAAGTATCTATCCTCGCCTTCCCAATTATCATCATAAGTAAACGGTTTAACATCTCTTACTTCCGTTACCGTATCAGAGAGTGTTGTAAGATTTTCAGCACTATTAAGAGTTGCAAGACGCATAACAGCCTCACACATAGCCAATGGGGTCATCTCCAACGGATTAGCGCCCAAAAGTAACTGATTAAAGCTATCCATTTTTGATGCTTTACCCATATCTGCAACACCTATAGCACAAGCTTGTGGATATGTCCAACAGCTATAGTTTCCTGCCTCTTTATATAGCAAATCAAAGATAGCATCCCCCTTACCAAACACATTCTGATACTTATTATCGGCAAAAGAACCTATTTGGAAATTATCATTAAGACCTGTACTGAGAATAGTTGCTTCATTTTTCTTGATAAACCTTTCTCCCTCATCTCCAAACCAAACTTGTGGATTAAGAGTTCTTAATGTGCCATCAAGATTGAAGATTGGATGTAACAGTGTATCAACACCTGTTCCTCTGCGTTGCTTCTCTGCCGCAGTTAGAGGACGCATCACTTTGCCAAACTGTGTATCGGACTGCAATCCTAACATTACCACCAAAGAGTGGAAGAGGTTATTTGATCTTGTCAAATATTCACTACTATTAATAGTTGCTCGCTCATTGTCGATATTAAGACTATTGCCACCGGCATCAGTACATGCAATACCTCCATAAGCTAAGACAGGTCTTTGACTTTGGCTCTTTCCCTGGTTTTTCTCCTCTTCTGTCAACTCTCTGCGAGGCATCTTATCAGCATATACAATACTCATATTCTGCCAATTTATCTTCTTCTGCGAGGTTACAGCAGTATATACCACAGGCTTAAAGGTAGAACCAGGACCGGACTCCATTGTAAGCAGCGCCTTACAGCCAAATACATCATTCTCCTCGCCTACACTACCGTCCTTATACAAGTCACTTATCAACTCGTTAATATGACGCGAATTATTAGGATCTACATTACGGTGTTTATTGTGGTCAAAGAGCAATCGAATACGACCATTTCCATCTAATGCAACAGCTGAGAAAGAGTAACTCTTCTCCAAAGATTTGCTAACAGCATCTTTAATAGCATCTTTCTTCTCCGCCTTCTCTGTATTACTTAAATTATGGTTAATACGAGCCAAAATATTGTCTATATTTCTTGCTTGTCCATTATACTTAACCATATTTTTATCCCTGTCGTAATAGAATTTGGTACGATTATTCTTATTTTGCATTTGGTTGTAATCCAAGTTCTGGAAGTTAACCAAATTCTCTTTTATCGACTGCGAAATATTTAGCTCAGAGCGGTTATCTTTCTCAAAGAATTTATAGAAATCTGCCATAAGATCGTAGTCAATAGATGTTCTAAGATCTTGATAACGGGTAGTGTCACTCTTTGCAAAGACTCGGCTAACAGTGTTTGCAAATTGATAGCTCCACATAGACTCCTTTCCGAGTGGATAGAAGAGTTTCTGGCGTCCATTAATCCACACATTGCGCGCAAGATGACGCTCAGGTTCACTTGTATAGCGCCAGGTAGATACCTGTTCTCTTTCATCCACATAACCCTGGTTAAGAACAACATAATCGCCCAAATGCACGCGCATAGCCGCCTGCTCAATATTACCTGTGCCCAAAATCGATATCTCTGGGGTCTCGATATTGAATGCTTGTTGGCTATTTGATGTCCGTCCTCCACTTGTCGAAGAGAGTAACACGATTGGTTGCTGGTCTGCACTCCACTCTTTATCAAATCTGGTTACAGAGACATTAAACATATTGATTTTACCGGCAATCTTAGTAATATCTTCATATGTCTCCAGGATATTCTGGTTATTGATTTCTCGCTCTTTCTCATTATCAACAATCTGACGATCAAGCACCTTATCATTGTTAGCGTTGAGTATAAGCAAATCACAACCCACATTTGCGGCATAAAGATTACCCTGCCACTGATGTGCCTTATCAATCATTGACGGAATAAAGTAGTGTTTCTTATTGACAGCCATAGTCCAACGACCATTGCGGCGCTTTAAGTGAAGCAACTTATCCGGGTCATTTTTGTTTGGTTGCTTATTTTCAAAGTAGTCTAACAGCGTTTTAGAGAACTGATCCTCAGCATTAGTAAATTCTTCTATTCCCTTTTTATAATATTCAGACCTCTTAAAGCTCTCCCAAAAATCATCTTTCGATTTTGCTCTTTCATCCTTATTCTCATCCCCACCTTGGAAAAGACGCATCTGTTTGTCAAGAATGCGCACCTTTTCTGAAAGTGTGGCGTATATTGCCGACACATCAAATTGGTTATCCTTTATTTCGCTTCCATTTTTTGGAATAAATATCACAGCAACAGTTATGACGAACAAACTTATACCCAAAAAGATTTTATTACCAGAAGTTGTCTGGTCATCATTATCCGTATTAGAGCAGTCATTTGATAGGCTTAGTGCCGCCATTGTGATAAGCGATATTGGCAACAACACCGCCACAAGGCTCTGAATACTCAAGAATGGGAAGTCCTGACCGATAAAGACTATACGGTTTGTTGCCGACAGATATACCAACAGAGCAAGCAGGAAGAGGAGTAAAATTCCTCCCAACATTACCCTATTTTTTTGTTTATCCATAGCACCTTCAACAAAGAACATTACCACCAGCATACCCAGCAGCACCAATAACCAAACTACCACCCATCTGCTATGTTCAGCCAAGACATAGCGGGTCACAACCAAGTCTGTTGTCTGCGTAGTATAAGTACTACCCTGTTTAGAGTGTGGTTGGATGGTAAAATAGCGATCTTTAGCCTCTGCATTTCGTCCTGCCTTGAGATATTGATTGATAAACCACTGATTATGAGCAGAACGCATGATGTAGGTAATATTCGACGAGTCAAAATCGCAATTTATCATCAGTTTATCCACCTGCTCGCCTTCATCAAGTTTTTGTATCTCGGCACGGTACTTCATATGCTCTTTTTTCTGTACCATATTGGTAATAGTACCAGAGAATAGGAGCATCACTGCTACAAAAGTAACGGTGCAAATAGTTGCCCAGCCGGTAACAGCCTTGCCTGACACTTCGTCCGACCTCCATAGACAGGCTGTTGTCAAAAGCGTAATGACGGTAAAGACAATTCCCAAGAACAATTTCACATTCTCGAAAATCCACATCATCATATCGCCCTCAAAACACAAAGCAACAAATATTGTTACAACGCCTCCAATACAGCAACCAACTCTCCTCCACAAGCTCTCCACACTAAAGACAGGTTCTATAATCAACCACATAAAGAGGTGATATACCACAAGTACTATCGAGAAGCCTGCATCTACTAAGAATATGTAGCCAAATGCAAATAATGCAGCCAATACACGAACCAATATGCTATCATCTCTCTTAGAGAGCCAACGATCTACAAGCAGATATGAAATTATCGGCAACGGAATATTAAATATGCGCTCAAAAGACGGTATGAGTTTTGTTGACAACACACATGCCACAGCAAGCAACACAACATACGCTAACAACAGATAGCCTTTTTTGTCGGCAAATCGGAGCTTAATGTAGTCATACACCTCATTCAAGCCACTGAATGATACTAATCGACGAATGGTGCTAACAACCTTACCCTCGCCACCAGACTGTGAAGTTTCAGTCGTATTCCTACTCCTCTTATTGGATAGGTTATACCAAGTTTCGCTCTCAATGATACGGTAATACAACTTGCTTACTCCTCCTCGGAGCATCATAACAACAGGGAAAAGGAACGGGATGTATGTTCTAATATTACTCAGTTTCAACAGATTGTAGTCAATAATATTCTCTCTCATCTTGTTAAAGACCGCAACCGTAACACCATCTGTCGGCACAAATGTAGATGAGCGCCAGCCCAAAATAAGTCGTACAACAAGGAAGGCAAAGACCACAACATACGCCGTAATCTCAAAAAATGAGAGAGATGGGTTGGAAGAGTGGGAGTCCCACAAAATTCTAAGACAGACCAGAGCCAAAAATATAGCCAAATAGATAAAGATATCGTTCCATTGCATTGGATTTGTTGCGCGCAAATCCTCAACATCGAACACCCACTTTACATCCTTGTATATCCCTATCTTTTCGTCTCTCTGTCCATTTGTCTTTTTGCTTACCTCCCCACCTCTGATATTGAGTTCAAACTCATCTCCGGCAGCAAGGCTCTTTTTATTGGTTGGATTATCACTATAGAAGTCAAACACCTCAAACGATAGGGGTTCGCGGGCATTCCCCGTTTTATATCGCAGCTGACCATTGATATGGTTCTGGTTCTCCTCATTATCGAGAATATTAAAGTAGTAACCACCCATATCGGCATTCTCCAATACTCCGGCAACTGAAGAGGTCAAAAATACTCGATTGCTAACAGAGTCGCGCAGACTATACATCTTTGGCAGGGCATAGAACAACTCCATAGTGGTGGAATCTTTTGCGTTTGGACGCAGAGTATATATGCTGGTTCTCTTATTTCCTAAACCTGAAAAGAAACTCACTCCCTTACCAACCTTAATATCCTCTCGCTCCGGATTAGGGTCACAAAGCTCATCGTTAACCCTTAAATTATCGACAATTAACAAATCTCGACCAGGGAAAAGCACCATCTTACTACTGTCGACAAGTTTATCTTTATCGGCATAAATATCTGTACGAACAAGATATGTACCCTCTAAGAGGGTATTGATATCGATATTGTCAACAGTATCAACAGTAAAGTTAGGTGTCTGCACTATGATATCCAACAGAGGATAGCCTTTTTTAATCTTTTTGGTAAAATTGCTGACATACTTTTCCTTACTGCTCGGCTTCTCAAATGTATACTCTACTCTCTTGTCCTGCTCCCTCATTGTAAGTTGAAAGAGTTTTTTGTCACCTATAGCAATAGTCAAAGTATCTGCAATATCCTTCTCAAAAGGTCTATTATGTAGTGAGTAAAACTCTACACTATCTGCCTTGAAATAGAATGGCTCTGGATAGTCATAAACTTTTATCTGCTCGTGCGATAAGGTCACATCGCCAACTTTACTATCCCACAATGCTGAGTTAACATCATCCACATAGTCACTTTTAGCCACTAAAGTCAGCAAACTGTTAAATCTAAAGCCTTTGTGACGAATAACATGATATTTAGCATTTCCATAAACCGACTGATCCTTCGGATAGATATACTTATTGAGCGTAAAAGTTGCACAAATACCTAAAAACAGATACGCCACAACCACCACAACCCTGGATGGGTAACTATTGTCCCTTTGCCACAGATATTTATCCGAAGATAATCCTCTCCAGCTCCATAACAAAAGCACCACCAATACTGCAATGAATAAGAAGAAAGAGATTGTCATAATATTTATTTAGTTTTTGGGTTACAATTCTTAATAATCTACTCTTTTGATATCTTGCCTATCTTATAACGACCGGCAACAATATCCAGCGACTCAACACCTAACTGTGCAGCCAACTCATAAACCTGGTTAGACACTCTATTCGACCTTTCCAAATGGTTATGAACGAACTCGTAGCAGGTAGACTTGTCCTGGTCAAAATTGTTAAGTAACAGCTCAAGGTTGAGGCAATTTATCAGCTTGGCATTATTTCTCACATAGTCAACATAATCAGCAACATGGAAAGATATATTGAACATAGACTCTATAAGTGCCTGCTGGTCAATACCATTCTCATCGAGTGACTTTATAAACTTCTCAACAAAACGACTCCATAGGGTATCAATATAAGAGCAAGTAAAATCGTCTGTCTTGATTTTTTTCAACAGTGTATCAAATATAGGTTTAACACTCTTCTCTGATTTATCCACCGAGAGCTGGTATCCTTTATTGTTATCATTAAAGGTTTTGATACCATTTGCCCAAGTGTTGTCAAAGTCTGCAACGCTCAGCTTTGTATCATTTGCTACGCCCACAAACTGTCGGATAACACAAATCAGAGCAATATCAATCTTTATATTATCCAACATACTATCTGCTTTACTCTTTGGCTCAACACCAATAACCTTAAGCAGCACAAAGAGAGACTCAACCGCCTCCATCAAGAACAGATAGCGCTCTTTGAGTTTCAATTCATTCAAATTACACAAATCTGCAACCGAACTCTTGAACTTAAGCAACTCATCCTTCACTTTGTTATACTTCTCAAGCACCAACTCTGGAGCAACCTCATCTTTGCCATCATTAAGAACTCTAAACTTAGTTGCAAACTCTACAGCGCCATCAATAGTCTGGTTATTGTTATACGCCTCCACAGCTGCTGAAAGTGCCCCCTTGAGGTTTGCCGGATTACTCTTAATAAGCTTGCAACACGCGTTATAGTCGGTAAGTTTCTGATTAGCCGTCTCGACATTTTCCACCATTGTTTGATACTCCGCACCAAACTTCTTACCGCTCTTAAGTTTATCAACCATCGCATCGTGACGACAAACCATCTCTTTAAGAGTCGCAGCCATAGGTAGTGTACGCCAAGCATTAATCTCATCAATATAGAGTTTATACTGCTCGGAGTATTTGCCCTCATTATTACACAAATTATCGCACTTCTCTAACACCTGGGTCAGTGTTTCAACACTCTTTATCTCCTCCCAGCCTTCAAGATTTTGTACCAACTGCTGATATTTAGGGAGATTGTGTACTCCGGAGTATTCGTCAACAAGAGCAAGAATATCAGCCACAACACTATCCTTATTGCTCTGAGCAACCTCCTGAACCCTCTTCCATTTATTAGAGTCCTCATCAGGTACAACTGCCGGACCACTATCCTTTTGGTCAAGATACTTTTTTTGGAGGCTCTTCTTCCCCTTATATTTGTAAACTCTATCAAAAGTTGCCAAAACCGACTCAATCGTGACATTGTCGGCAGAAACAAGGGCATCAAATGATTGATATCCTTTGACCACAACCTCAGGCTTTTCTTGCTGCTCCGGCTCTACATCAGGCGCCTCCTTAGAACCGGAGTCTTTTTTACGCCTTCTTATAAAACACCAACAGACAACACTAACAGCAATCAACAATACTACAGAACCACCTATAATGAGCCAAATCGCATAAGCAGGAGTTTTAGCTATTTTACTCTCTTTAGGGAGTTTACTCTCATCAATATCACAAAGTATTACCTCTTCAGTTGGGATATTATCAACAGATAATTTAACCACAACACTATCCTTTATTAGAACATCAAAGAGTGTTTTATTTCTATTGTCCTGCTCTTTTGGCAGATTATTTACAAATTTGACAAACTTGGTCCTATCAATGTAATAATCAGCCTCTAAAGAGTCCACAACTACAGCCAACTTTTTGTCCTTAATACAGTAGGCTTTGTCGGCATCCGTTGTAATCTGACAATACAAGAGTGTCATTGCGACATTGCCCACATTTTCTTGGCTTGTTTTATCTAAATATATACTGTCTATACCAAGTTTTTCAGCTATTTCTATTCTCTTTTTTTGGTCGGCTTTTCTTTCGAAGTAGTCATCTGAGAAACCAAAAGTTGCTTTCAAAAAATCTTTACAATCCTGACCTTTTGATGTATTGTCCTCAATATGCAGGCGAGATTTTGTGTCTATTCTATAATTAACCACCAAAGTATCATACTCTAAGCGGTTTTTCTCAGTATTAAACCACAATCTTGGTTGTGGAGCCTCCTTAATTGTATACCATCCACCTTTGACACTATATAGTTGATTAAATTTTGATTGTGCAGCTTCAAAATCTTCAACCGGCTTGTTATTTGAACATGAGAGTACTGTCACACTCAAAACTGCCATTAAAAATAGATATATCTTTTTCATAGTTCAATATTAATTATCCAAAACATTATTATCACCATCAGCATTATTAGAGCTGTTATTATCTGTCTTGTTCTTATATGGGTCACTCTTCTGCTCCATCACTGTAGTATCGGTCTGCTCAATAATTGTAGTTGTTGCGCCCTGAACCACATTAAGCGGGAATAATGACTGCTTAAGGAGGTCGAACGGAGTATTTCCCTTACCCACCTGCTCCTCGGTAATGGAGCTCGGCATACGCGCTACTGAGCCGTATGGTGCTGTAGACTGCGGACATACAAAGTTTTTACCATTAAAGTAGACTTTGGCGCTCTTGGCATTGCCAATATTGAACGAATATTTGAAGTCGCCAACAACAAAAAACTCCTCCGGCTTGTAGTCAAAGCCCTTATAGTAGAAGTCATCATTCAAAGCAACAACCTTCTTGTAAAAGTTCATATTATCTCGTGAAACAACCTTGCCGTGCTTAACCTTCTCAACAATGTTAGTAAATACCTTAGGCATTTTCTCCACAATACCACCTACACGCTCATAGAATATTGGGGCGCCGATAATACCAGAGTTGTTATTGATGCTGTCCGAGCTATCAGACGATCCTATTCTGAGAGCTCCTTTAATACAGTCGATTTTAGAAGCATCCCCGTTGTCATCAAAAGAGATCGATTGTTTGTCATTATTCAAAACCCATCCTCTGTCAAGTAACTGATCTATTACCATCTTTCTAAAAGGCGCAAACTTAAAGGCTCTACCCATAAGAAGCACTCTTGTAAAGGCGGTAGTTGTCACACCCGACATATAGGTATCAATAGAGTTAAAGAGCATTACTGAGAGGGCATTTAATTTCTCCTCAACCCTCTTTTCGGCTCCAGGTATATCGTAGCAACCTTTCCACTCCTTCTTATTATCATCCTCCACTAAGGCATCAAAGATAGAACTGAGTTGCGTACGCTGGTTTGAGTTACCACTCATGGTAACATATTCATTAACCATTTTTACGCTTTGCAAATTGCTCCTAAATCGTTTCTTGCACTCCTCAAAATAGTCCAAAGCCTTAACTCGCAGAGCATACTCCGATCTCGCATCAAAGAGGATATTATCCAAATTTACCTTTCCACCATTTGCACTATAGACAAAATCTCTAAATGCCTCATAGAAGGCGTAGGTAATTACATTACCACTTGCCGGAATACCGTCACGATATACACTTGTAAAGTCTGCACCATTGTTCTTCTTAAGAATAGAGAAATCTGTTGTACCCTTACCC
Source organism: Alistipes sp. (assembly GCA_045592005.1). GTDB lineage: Bacteria > Bacteroidota > Bacteroidia > Bacteroidales > Rikenellaceae > Alistipes. The sequence goes on from JAZNTY010000011.1 coordinate 15,247, forward strand.
GCATCAATAACAAGAACAGTCTCTCCAGCCCTCATTGAACTCATATCGGCACGATCCTTTGCCTTACCGAAGAATGAGGCATCACTTTCAGATATTGCCTGCACCTCAATAGCCTCGCACGACATCTTTTGACCCTCTTCAGTTGCCTTATAGAGTGCAAAATCCTTGTATAGATTATTTATCAATCTCTGAACTCTATCCTGCGAATAGACATTAGGCACCAACATAACCAAATTCAGGCACTTAGCGCCATTGATAGAGTGCAAGATCGCGTGGAGGAAGTAACCCAAAATCACTCGCAATACATTGTTTCTAAATGATGGTTGCGATATATTTCCATCTCTCAGAGTATCCTCTGAGTTAGGGTTATCTGCAAATGATATTTTGGTTGCTCTACCAACAACCTCCTGCAACAAAGAGTCTGCGTGTATCTCTACAAGTTTAAGGTTTGGCAACAACAGCAACTCATCCCAATAGCTACAGTTCTTTGGCAGCAGCATCTGAACAAACTGCTCCTTGTTATAACCCATAGGCTTGCCACCGAACTTAACCGGAGCAGAGTTTGATTTGCGAATGTAGAATACCGACTTATAGAGTTGTTCACCATTTTTGCCCTGCACATAGGTATTTTTATTCTCTGTCTTATACTGACCTGCAATACCCTCAAATGCATCTACAAGGGATATATTCGAATTATCCTCCTTAGTGGCTGATGCCCCTTCACATCCCAAGTCAGAAGTTCTTACCTGTGAGCTATCTGAACCAAAATCGACAGCCGCAGAGCAATACTCATGTTTAGTCTGATCATAAATATAAAATGAGAGAGTATCGGTATAGATTAGCTCTCCAAGTTCTATGTGGAAAACAATCTTTATATGCTTATTATGGTTGTTATTGGTGTTAAAGCGCAGGGTCCTTTTATCGCCCTGAAGAGAGTTTTGCTTATCTGCTTTTGTAGGAAGCAACACCAAATTATGCTTGGCTCTTGTCGGATGATTACACAACCATACATTGAATACGGTCTGATCTTGATTGTTATTCTGCTCCTGAACAACCGAAAGGCTCATTGTATTGAGTACAACATTTGTAAGGTTTACCGTTGCGGAGAATAACTTTGCTACATTATCAATAGAGAATAGTAGCGGAACAATACTACCTTTGTTAACAAGATAAGTAATATGCTCACTCTCACACGACTCTGTTGGTGTAAGCTGAAGAACATGCATTCTACGATTGTTCCCGATTTTAATAGGCAAATGGATCATAGCTATTGGTATTTAGTAGTTATTAATTTTCAAGTTTATAAGTCTCTCCTTTATAATAGAGCGTTTTTCCCTCAAATCTTACCGGACTAAGGCTTTTATCCGCTGTTCGAACAACAGTTGTAGACATTTTCTTATACAAATGAGGTCTATCTTTAACAATATTAAATGGTAGCAGCGAGAGGTAGAGCCAACCGTTTTGCAGATTGCCTGCAATAGCGACATATCTGCCATTTTTATCATCCTCCACTGACGAATAGAAGAGCTGCGAACGCTTTTTCTCGGTATCTTCGACGAAATATACATAACCCGGACACTTCACATCCACGATATTAAACACCGTGTCGGTCACTGTAGCATTTGCCGCCCCCTGTTTAAGCACCTCTATCTTTTTCCCACTCAAAATACGCTTAAGAGCCGGATCCTGCTTGAGATTTTTCAGTACAAATTTAATATCCTTATCTATCTCTTCTTCGCTTTGTGGTCGCTCACCAACAACTGTTGTGTAGCTAAGCAGGCAGCGCACCTCATTTAACTTCTGATCCGGATTGTCGGCATTGGAGAGCAAAACAAGGTTCCACGCCACACCCGTAGGCTGGCTCTGCACACAAAGAAGCACATCGCAAGCCTTACCTTCACCCCGCCTATAGTAGTCGTCTAATGCCTGAGCCACGGCAAAGTTTGTCAGGCTATCTCTCTGAGGTGTTGGGGCAACCTGTACTCCATAGTGGATATTACTATGCATAGGCGAAGAGAAGAATAAATCATCGCTTAGGTTGTTGATATAGTAATAGTGGTGCGGGAAGAATATATTTATAAGTTTCAGCAACCATCTCTGTATCCACTCAAATCTTTCAGCCATAGACCACGCTGCAACCTTTGAATAGAGAGTCTTCTGGTAGAGATCCTGCAACATAGGATTATTCTCGCCCACAACTTCAAAATAGCGATCCATTCCCACCAAATCATAGTGAGTAGCAGGAAGATTTAGAGGTCGGGAGCTATCTATCAGCAGCTCCATATTATCAACCCTACAACCCTTAAGGCTGCACGAACCCCTCTTTATACAACGATGTCTGCGAACAATAACCTGATTGTCATCCAAGCAGCATAAAACAGGTATAAAACGCTCTTTCCACGCCGAGGTAAAGCCCCTGCGCAACTTAACCACCATACCATTTGACAGATAGAAGTGGGCGATTTTCTTATATGGGCGCACAAGCAACAGATACAGGATAGTACCCACGAGCGCTACCAATAAAAGCACTATCAGCCACTCAAGAGCCAAGCTCTGTTTTCCGGATAGCACCAATCCCTGTTGCACAATCTCTACGCGCTTATAATGCGGACCATAAACATCATCTTTATACTCGACCTGCATAAAGCCAAATATCTCAACATTATTTCGGCTAAAACGATTATCATACTCCATCTCCAAAGTAGCCGTGTCCAACATATCAACATCAAAGCGTTTGGATGTGCCGTTTACACAAATGCTATCTATATGGAAAAACGATATTGCATCCCCGCGATAAGAATTTTGCTTTGCCGACAACTCGATATTTTTACCATCTACCGCCTTTACTTTTAATCTGAAATCGGTCAGCGTATCAGCCAATGCTTGACGGCTTTGATACTTGTAGAGCCAAATATGAGGAATAGCACTCTCGTCACTATAACTCTCCAACAACTCGCCCGCGCCACCTGGGTTAAGCGCAGTATAGATATATTTACTATTGAGCTTACTTATCGAGTCCAATTTATCAGGAGCCACAGCCTTTAGACGACGATAGTCTATCGCCCACTGATCATTTTGGCAAGCATCATCAGTAATAGATATTATGTTTATTGAGTTGAATGACCTCTCTACCCCCAACTTCTTTATTAAATCCAAAGCCCGCACAAGAGCCGATACTCTAATTTGTGATACATAAGACTGCTGATAGCAAAATGAGGCTAATTGCGGCTCTGTAGGATCTAAGAACCTCCTATTTCTCAAAAACCTTACAACATCTCTACTCTCCTTAAATCTATGTATCTTCTCTGTTGTTTGATGTATAAATCCCTCCTGAAAAGATTGCTCCCTACGCCACAGTTCTTTTACTTGGGTCTCATCGCAATTTTTCTTACTAACAAAACCTGAAGTAAAGAAGATAAATGCATCTTTACTATAATCAACATCTTTCAGTGCCTTAGGTAGACGGTTTAATGCCGACTGGATAATCCGACTATTGCGCATAGAGCCCGATTTATCAACCGTAACCACATAGATATCACCAAGTTGCTCAACCGATGTAGGCAAGATTAGCTCCTCCGCATTGACAATAACAAACGACAATAACAAGAGTAGTAAAGTGTAAAATCTCTTCATAGCAGGGATATTTTCAAAAACAATAAGCCAATTAGTGCAAATTTAGTCATTTTACGGTATTATTCAAACTATTATTCCCATTTTTTAATAATTCTTACCAATATTTATCAGGACTAAAGCATATGGCATCCCACATCTTCCAACAAGGCATCCATTTGTTTATAAACAAATTCGGCAGTGAAATTCAATTCACCGCCGAAATAGGATAGTCCGGTTTGAGGACTATCTGTTATATCAAAATAAAGATATTACTTTGCGCTCTTTTTGCGAGAAGCCTTTTTTGCTGCTAAAGCTGTCTCAACCTCAATCTGGAAGTCAGAGAGAACATTCATATAGTTGATAAATGCCTCATAAGACGAACCATAAGGGTTGAAGTAAGAGTGAACATCGCCATCAGAAAGCCACTTAGTCGCCATATAGTAGAAGTGGTCCGAGGTCTGCATAAAATTCCACACATAGTTAAAGTCATCACTCTTCAAAGCGCGCACCTTATCCTTCAATTCATAGAGCTTAGCAAATGCCTCATTTTGAAGGTCATTACCTAACCATGCGGTAATATCGCGCTCCTCATCAGCCCAAGACATAGCGTGTGGGCAGTGGATAACAGCAACAGGCTGGTGCTCAGCAGCAGTCTCAGAGACTGTAGCGAACTTCAAATCGCCACGACCCAAGATTGCCTTTGGCAAAGCCTTAACAAAATCAAAGATACCGGTAGAAGCCTTCTGATGCTCGCCAAAGGTCTCGTAATCCATAAACAGATTTACAACCTCGCCATCAGCCTCACTGAGCCAAGATGCATATTTATCTGCTGTAAGTGGGTATTCATCCCAACCCTGATTTGAGAAACGGAATGCGATATCGTCTGATAACTTATAGTTACGCAACAGCACTCTAAGGCTCTGGTCGCCAGCGCCCGCATAGACAAAATCTGAAGACTTCCAGCCCAAGATATGGCGTGCTCCCTCTGCCAAGATGGTATTAAAACCAAGCTCGCCGACCATAGTACCGATAGCATCTGAGTAAATCAGCTCAGTATTACGGAAAGCCTTTGGTTTAACGCCAAACTCACGCTTAAGCATAGCCTGATGAGCCTTAACTTGCTCAACAAAGTCCTCTTTGCTTGACAGAGCGGCAAGTGAGTGTGAATAGGTCTCACAGAGCAACTCAACACAGCCGGTCTTTACCAACTCACGGAAAGAGTCGAGAACCTCAGGAGCATAGAGCTTAAATTGCTCAACAACGGTTCCTGTCAAAGAGAATGAGATACGAAATGCACCCTTATTCTCCTTAATAAGTTTAAGCAGCAATGAGTTCATTGGCAGGTAGCACTCGCGTGCAATCTTCTGCATAATGGCACGATTGGTCAAATCGTCCAAATAATTGTGGTCCTTGCCGATATTAAAGAAACGATAGGTCTTAAGTCGCCAAGGTTGATGTACCTGAAAATATAAACAAACTGTTTTCATTGTTTTTGTATTTTTTGTTTCTTATTTACAATCTGCAATAGCGTCCTCATAAACTTTCTTAATCTTCGCAGCAGCGTCATTCCACTTAAGGGAGGTAACCTCCTCCAAGCCCTTCTCAGCAAACATCTGAGAGAGAGCCGGATAGTTTACAAGACCGTAGATAGCATCTGCCATAGCGTCAACATCCCAATAGTCAACCTTTATAGCATAATCAAGTACCTCGGCAACACCACTCTGCTTAGAGATAATTACAGGCACATTTGAACGCATAGCCTCCAATGGAGCAATACCGAAAGGCTCAGAGACCGACGGCATAACAAAAACATCAGAGAGCTGGAACATCTTATCCACATCGGCACCACGAAGGAAGCCAGTGAAGTGGAAGCGGTCAGCAATACCTAAGCGCGCAACACGGCGAATAACATGGTTCATCATATCGCCCGAACCAGCCATAACAAAGCGCACATTAGGACAACGCTTAAGCACCTTCGCAGCAGCCTCAACAAAGTAATCAGGACCCTTCTGGAAGGTAATACGACCCAAGAATGTCACAACCTTATCCTTCACACCACGCTCTGGCCAAGCCTCGCCCTTATCTGTAAAACGAACAGCGTTATGCACTGCAACAACCTTCTCAGCAGGCACACCATAGCGATTGATAATGATATTTCGTGTAAGATTTGACACTGCAATAACGCGGTCAGCAGCGTGCATACCTGCTCGCTCAATAGCGTAGGTCTGAGTATTGATATTCTCTCCCGAACGGTCAAACTCTGTAGCGTGCATATGCACAACTAACGGTTTACCTGACACACGCTTAGCCGCGATACCGGCAAAATATGTAAGCCAATCGTGGGCGTGAATAACATCAAATTCTCCGGCGTGGTCTTTTGCTACCTGAGCTGCCACAATAGCATAGCGAGCAATCTCCTCAAGCAGATTGGCACCATACTTACCGGAGAAGGTATAACGCTGACTCCACACATCAGAGGTTTCCCAACGCTTTTCGCCGGTCTTGACAAACTCGTCGTGATAAGTCTCATAATCCTCAGGCGAGAGATATGGCACAAGGTTCGAGTCAATGTGAATAAACGACATCTTCTCGATAATATCTGCCGAGTCGGAGTCTACCTTACCAAAGACAGTCTCCACATCGCTCGCATTGACGATATCAACAAAGCGTTGATCCTCATCTCCACTTGCGTGCGGCATAACGAAAGTCACATCTACGCCATTACGCGCCAAACCACGCGTCATTCCGTAGCAAGCAGTTCCCAAGCCACCAGCAATATGTGGGGGAAACTCCCATCCAAACATTAAAACTCTCATTGCACCTATTTTTTACTTGTTTTTACATCTTTTTTAGCTGTACGCTTAGCTGCACGGGCAACTTTAGCCTCCCATCTCTCGATAAGCTGCTGTATATAGAGCAACGCTCCTACACTCCAAGCCATAGAGAAGGCACCGCGAGGGGCAAATGGAGGGTTAGCATCGTAATACTCAGCAACAGAACCTATGCAGTAGGTCTGAATATTGTCGTCATAAGCTTCGTACATATCCTTAGCCTTTGCCAAGAAACGCTCGCCCTGAAGAGCAAATGCACACTCAAAGTAGAACATCAAAGGCCATACCCACGCAGCACCATTCTTGCTGGCAGCCTCCTGCTCAATAGGGTTCTCCTTATATGTAGCCTCAAAGCGTGGGTCTTCAGGAGAGAGTGAACGCAGACCCAGAGGGGTAAGCAGATGCTGACGAACGGTAAGCAAAATACTTACGACCTGCTCCTGCTCAACCATTGTATATGGCAGACCGCAAGCGATAATCTGGTTGCATCGTACTGCCTTATCTGCACCTCGAAGGTCTACATAATCGGCAAGATAGCCCTCCTCTGGCAGGTAGAAGCACTCGACAAATGACTGTTTTGTCTGCTTAGGCAGAGCCTTCCACTCGGCAACAAAATCCTTATCTCCACACTTCTTAGCCAGCTCCAAGGCATAGCATACGGCATTATACCACAAAGCATTTATCTCGACAGTATAGCCGGCACGCGGAGTCTGAGGCACACCTCCTACAACTGAGTTCATCCAGGTCAGCGCATAGCCCTCACGAGCAGCCCAAATAAGACCATTACTATGCAGAGCTACACAACCACCAAAGAAGCCCTTACGATATGCCTCAAGGATGCTCTTCATAGCCTTGCCATAGCGACCCCAAACCTCCTTAGCACCGATATGCTCCTCCAACTGCTGGAGAGTCCAGAAGAACCATAGCGGAGCATCTGCCGCAACCTCAGCTGAAGCAGAACCAGCAAAGTCGCCATTATGCATATCGGCAACCATGGTATCAAGCACTGCCATACAGTCCTCCTTATAGCCCTGCTCAAGGGTAAGACCCGGTAGAGAGATAAAAGTATCGCGTCCCGAAACGCCATACCACGGATAACCGGCAACAACCTCTGTTCTATCGCCTGGACGACGGATAATAAACTGACGAGCCGAGTGGTGCAAACAGCTACGGAAGTCGATTTTATGGGTACGACGAGCGATGGATGTATTGAAGTAGTTCACAATATCTTCAGCAGACTCCATCTCATCAACAGATGCTGAGAAGATGATGCTTTCGCCCTTCTCAATCTCCATCTCAAAGTAACCTGTAGTGAGCAGGTCCTCATAGCCCTCATAACCACGCTCAATCTCCTTCTGATACTCAAAATCGTAGTACCAATCTGGAGCTGCGATAAACTTCGCACTATCCTTGCTCAGCTGCATATGAAGCCATGGAAAACCGTCATAGAGGCGGTTTTTGACACCATTTTTTACAGGGTATGAACGCACATTGGCATCCATATTCGCCTTTGAGAGAGAGTGTTTGTTTCTAAAAGCAAGGAATGGGCGCAGACGAAGAGTAGTCTTCGAGTGGGCATCTACAAGAGTGTAGCGAATCATCAGATGGGTGCGCTTGTGTATCCACAATAGCTCCTTTTTAAGAATTACACCACCAACACGATAGGTAATTGTTGGGCAAGGGGTGTACTCAAAATCTGTGATGTACTTGTGACCTCTTGGCTCATAAACGCCGCGGAAGCGATGAAGAGCCAGATTAAAAGATTGGTCGTGCTGAACAATAGTCTCATCGAGAGAGGAGAGCAGAACATAGGTCTGATCCGTAGTGTCGATAGGAGCAACAATCAATCCGTGATACTTGCGAGTGTTACAACCGACAATGGTGGTACTCATATAGCCACCACGACGATCGGTAGCAAGCATTTCGCGCTGTAGCGAATACTCCAAGTTTCCAAGTTCCCGTTTGTCAAATGTTAATCCCGGCATAATATTTTTTAGTAAGATTTTTACAAGATGTATGTAAAGGTACGAATTTTTTTATCAATTCCCAACCTTTTTTAATATTTTTTTATCAAATAAAGCGGTTTGAATGTAAAAACAACATTCAAACCACCTTATTGGGTTATATTTGAAACCAATCAAAGTATACTATTTGCACCCTTGATAAATATTGTTGGACTTGTTGCAAATGAATTTGCGAACAAGACCAATCAATATCTTAAGCCCATTTTACGAGGGCAAAATCCATACGATGCGCCAGCTTCTCGTTCTGAGGGAAGATACGGATAGCTACATCGAAGATACCTGTCTTACGAGGGGTATATTCCAATGTGTATACAACCTTACCAGACTCTGTTTTGCTCTGAACAAATGGCAGCGAGTAGTCAACATTTGCCGGCTGATTTCCCACCATAGGCTTAGCTACAACCAACTCTACACCGATATCCTCCGGTGAGAGTGTTGCAGCGTCGAGGGTAACCTCGAAGTGGTACTTATCACCCAAAACGAAGGCCTCCTTATCGACACGAGCTCGC
>JAZNTY010000012.1:0-11985 GCA_045592005.1 Alistipes sp.
AGTAGTTTTACGACAGCTCTGCGCTCCGCATTTGTCTCATTTTTCGCAATGGTAAAGGTCAATTTCTCCATACGGATAGCACGGGTATCAGCTACGCTTAACCACGACTGCGCCACATCAGGTATCTTAACCGAGTATTCAAGGTTGGTTGCTACAGTTACTACTACCGCACTACCTTTTGCTTCGATAACGATATCACTCTGACTATCAGTAATAAAGATAGTCTCTTTATCTTGGTCGCCACCGTCTGGATTGCCAGGGTTGTCCTCGCCACCTTGATCACCACCATCTGGCTGTTCGGTTAAGTTTCCGCTGTTGTTATCGTCAAGTCCGCCTTCTGGGGAACAAGAGGTTGCTAATATTCCGACTGTTGCCAATAGAAGAAATAGTCTCTTCATAATAGTAAATTTTTGCTGCCTACCAACTCCGAATAAGGCGATAAGTATAAACAAAGAAAGTGTGGAGCTGACTTCCGTTTATCTGAAAAGAGGCTCTGGAATGCCCAACTAAAAATAAACGATCACAAGACCCCACACTTGGATAGTATGGGGAGTATGCACAGGAAGTACATAGCCACATAGCTATACAAGAAATGAGTGCTGTCGTTATCCTTTCAGTTGTGAAATTTTCCAGATTTCTTTTCAAGGATAAAAGCGAAAACACTTTCATCTAATATGTCAGTCAAGGATATAACACCCTTAACACCACAAAATTAGTAAAATTTTCGCAAATGACAACACTCCGTAGGGTCTTGTTCGGACAAAATAGACGATAACCTCCCGCAGATACAAGAAGTGGTATTTTAATTAATCAATGCACATTGCATTTGAAAGGATGTAATATTTTAACTTACGGGAGCGTGACAATATTTTGTTTTTAACAATTTTGTACTATCTTTGCAGTGTCATTAGGTCAATCGTCCGATTGGCTGTAAATCACAATTACAATTTATCATCTAACAACATACCTATATTGTATATGGGTCAGTTAGCTACCCTTGAGGGTAAAACTCTAAAAGAGTTGCGCGAAATTGCAAAAGCTTTAGGTTTTGCGAGTGAGAAACTCTCCAAAAAGACTATTATCAAACTGCTTTCGTCAGGTAATGCCGAAGAAGAGGCTACTGTAGAGCCGCAGAGTATACCGGAGCCAGCACCTCTGTCTGAACAGGCTGATGAGGCTCCAAAGCGTCGTCGCGGTCGTCCTAAAAAGAGTGAGAGCAAGAGTGAGACAACAGTTCAGGAGGATATTGTGCCAAAAGCCGAAGAGCCGGCTAAGATAGATGACTCTTCCGAGAAGCATGAGCCTAAAAAACATAAGCGAACAAAGAAGAATGCCACCCACACACCTTCTGAGGCATCAACTCAAGAGCCAAGCATTGAGGAGGTTATAAACGATGTAGAACTGGAGTTTGAACCTGAGGTTGAAGAGATTACTAAGGACGATTTCTCTGCCGAAGTTGTTGGCGAGGGTGTTCTTGAGATTATTCCTGAGGGTTATGGTTTCTTGCGTTCTGCCGACTATAACTATCTTAACTCGCCTGACGATATATATGTTTCTCCATCACAGATTAAGCACTTTGGTCTAAAGGCTGGCGATACTGTTACCGGCATCATCCGACCTCCTAAGGAGGGAGAAAAATATTTCCCATTGGTACAAGTTCTTGAAATTAACGGTTTGGAGCCAAATGCTATTCGTGACCGCGTACAGTTTGAGTATATGACTCCTCTGTTCCCTAACGAAAAGTTCAACCTTACCGGCAATGGTCACAATACGCTATCAAACCGCGTTGTGGACCTCTTTTCTCCTATCGGCAAAGGTCAGCGTGCGCTTATCGTAGCGCAGCCTAAAACCGGTAAAACTATGTTATTGCAAAGTATTGCTAACGCTATTGCAGACAACCACCCAGAGGTCTATATGATTGTCCTTCTTATAGACGAGCGTCCTGAGGAGGTTACCGAAATGGCTCGCAATGTTAAGGCTGAAGTTGTTGCATCAACCTTTGATGAGCAGGCTACCCGCCATGTCAAAGTTGCCGAAATGGTTTTAGAGAAAGCTAAGCGTATGGTCGAGTGCGGACATGATGTGGTTATTTTGCTGGACTCTATAACCCGACTTGCTCGCGCCTATAACTCCGTTCAGCCTGCCTCTGGTAAGGTCCTCTCTGGTGGTGTTGATGCCAATGCGCTCCACAAGCCTAAGCGTTTCTTTGGTGCCGCTCGTAACACCGAGGAGAAGGGTTCGCTTACCATCATTGCCACAGCTCTTATTGATACCGGCTCTAAGATGGATGAAGTTATCTTCGAGGAGTTCAAGGGAACAGGCAATATGGAGCTTCAATTAGATCGTCGTCTCTCTAACAAGCGCGTCTATCCTGCTGTTGATGTTATAGCTTCAGGCACCCGCCGTGAGGATATGTTACTAAACCGAGATGTTATGCAGCGTACCTGGATTTTGCGTAAATATCTTGCCGATATGACTACAGTTGAGGCTATGGAGTTCTTGCAAAAACAGATGGGTATGACATTGAACAACGAGGAGTTCCTTGCCACCATGAACCAATAATGCGCTATGAGATCGTTATTATTAACCCTGCTTACACTGCTTATATCCACGCCTTGTTTTGGTTGGGGACAGAAAGGACATGATGCTGTGGCATATATAGCCGAATGTAACCTTGCACCGGAAGTCTACCAAAAAGTAACAAAGTTGCTTGGTGGGCATTCGTTAGTATACTATGCCAACTGGATGGACAACGCAAGCCATACACAGCAGTATAGATACACCAAAACATGGCACTATGCCAATATAGACAAGGGTTACTCCTACACCACAATGCCACAAAATCCCAAAGGTAATGTGGTTACGGCTATTGACGACATCGTCGCTAAACTTAAAAGCGGCTCACTTTCTGCTGCTGAGCAGGCTCTAAACATTAAGTTTCTAATACATCTTGTCGGCGATATACACGCTCCTATGCATGCCGGTCGATTGTCAGACTTGGGTGGCAACAAGGTTTTTGTAAAGTATTTCGGCAAGAAAATTAAGCTGCATGAACTGTGGGATATCGATCTTATCGAGGACTCACACCGCTGGAGCTACACCGAGTGGCAGCAACAGTTAGATAGATACTGCCCGGCAGAACTTAAAAAAGATATTGCCTCTGGAACCCCCACTGAGTGGTTGGAACAGAGCCATAAAATAGCCAAAGATATATATATTGCCTCGCCAAAGGGAGCCAAGTTGTCATACAACTATCTCAACTACTACACTCCGCATATCGAGGAGCGCATACTTGCGGGAGGCTTAAGGTTAGCATATCTGCTAAATGAGATTTACAAGTAATCGCTCAAAACCCCGTTGTAATATTGCAACGGGTGTTTTTATACCCTCACAGACTACAATCGCCTTCTGCTAGAACATATGCCTGAATTATAGCAGTAGCACAAGGCTTTTATCTTACAAAATGTGTTGGAGTAACATCCTCTTTTGGTGGCAGACCAAATTTTTCGCGTCCCAAAGCTATTGATTTAACCAAAAATGCCATATTGTGTGCTAATGTGCGCATTGTCTGCATTCCCTCCTTATCTTGCTCAACTTCGCCTGGCAACAGACCATGAACAGAGTTCCAATATTGACTCGAAGCAATCGGCATTCCTGATATCGTAAAATATTTATTCAGTTGGTCAAAAGTTGCGCTACAGCCACCTCTACGGGCAACAGCTACTGAGGCACCAACTTTCATTCGCTTATCAAACGAAGTGCTATAGAAGAGTCGGTCAAGAAGTGATACAAGCGAACCATTTGCCGATGCATAATATACCGGAGAGCCAACAATAACGCCATCAGCCTGCTCAAAGAGTGTAGCCAATTCCACCACATCGTCATTAAAAACGCAGTGCCCATTAAGCTTGCAATAGTTACAAGCCGTGCAACCTCGTATACTTTTGGAGCCTATTTGGTAATTTACAACCTCAAGACCCTCTTTTTCCAACGCCTCTGCCACTTGAGCAAGAGCTAACGCTGTATTTCCACACTTGCGAGGACTGCCATTAATAATAAGTACCTTCATAATATATCTTTTTAGCAAAGATAACAAATTCTTTGCCTATATTGACAAGAACCCTTATAAAAAACATAAAAGGAGGAAGATTTCCTCCTTTTAAGTACTCGAAGCCGGAATCGAACCGGCACGGACATTTCTGTCCACAGGATTTTAAGTCCGGCGTGTCTACCTATTCCACCATTCGAGCATCCCGCTATTTGTGGCACAAAAATAATAATTTATCTGTTATTCTCCAAATCGACCGTCAATATATTTTATTATTTCTTCTATTTCGGCATTTTCAAACCATTTTATATCTTTATCTCGACCAAACCAAGTAAGCTGACGCTTAGCATATCGGCGACTATTTCGCTTTATCAACTCTACTGCCTCGTCAAAGGTTATCTTACCATCAAAGTAGTCAAACATCTCAGCATAACCAACAGTCTTAAGTGAATTAAGGTTACGATAGGGTAGAGCTGCACGAGCCTCTGCCTCCAATCCAGACTCGACCATAATATCCACACGACGATTAATACGCTCATATAACACCTCTCGTGGCATAGTTACGCCAACCTTTACAATCTCAAAATTGCGCGGTTTAGACTCCCCCTTACGCAATTCGGAGTACTTACATCCGCTGGTCAAACAAACCTCTAATGCTCGCATAACCCTTGCCGGATTACTCTTATCAACCACATCATAATACTCAGGGTCTAGTTCTTTTAACTGCTCAGCAAGAGCCAATATACCTTCATCTGCCAACTGAGTAGTAAGCCGCTCACGCAACGCCACATCAGCCTCCGGCAGATTATCCATACCATCACATAGCGCCCGAACATATAAGCCAGAACCACCAACAGCAACAACTGTATCGTGCTTATCAAAGAGCATATCAAGACGCTCTAACGCTCGTTTTTCATATTCGCCACAGTTAAACTCTTCCGTCAAGTCAAGTTCTGCAATAAAATGATGTTCAACAGCTTGTAATTGCTCCTCCGAAGGGTATGCCGTACCAATTGGCAGTCCTCTATACACTTGCCGTGAGTCAGTGGATAGTATAGGGGCATTATAATGTCGGGCAAGAGCGATACTAAGATCTGTCTTGCCCGAAGCTGTAGGTCCAACGACTACAATAACTCGTCTATTAGTAGGCATCGTCGTAATCGTCATCTCCATCAAAGTTGCCAAACTCATCCATCATCTCGTCAAAGATTGAGCCGTCGTCAGCGGGTACTGCATCCGGATCGTATTGGTCAGGCACCTGTGCATTTTCAAATGAAACACGAGGATAGCTCAACTCAGCATTGGGTTGGTTTGCACTAACCACCTCCAAATAGAAGGCTCTATCCATCAGCATATCAAACTGATAAATCAGTCTATTAAATTCCAACACTACAAGTTCAGCAAGTGTAACCTTCTCCATAGCCACCGGAGCTCCTTCAAAAGTCTCCTCGCCCATATCCATTAGCGCATACTCCTGCAAACGGTTCCACTGCTCATCGGCGGTATAGAAGGACGCCATACAGTCATCATAACCGATAGACTTGATGATAAAATTATGCAACTCAAGGAGGTTCATCTGGTGAGGAACCTCAAAATCACGAACGAAATTATCGTTCTCATCACTGAGCATTCTAAGTCTAAGTATCATAGTGTTGCTATTGTATCTTCACACAACGAATTTGCATTGCATTTGCACGCTTCGAAGGGTAAGAGAGGTTAAACTTATTTATAGCACGCGTTGTAGTCAAATCAAAATACATACAAGTAGATTGCTTGCCATCTGCAGTAGTGCCAGCGGTCCAATAGTATCCCTCCCACGGTTCTGGTTGTGAGGGATATACACCATCTTTATGGTTCATATTGTGAATTGCGCCATCATAATAACTTCTATGACCAGCACCTAAATAGAAGTAGCTATTTGCACCATCTGTAAGGCGCCAGCCAAAACGCTTGCGAGCCACTGCTAAATCTGTTGCATCCTCCTCAGCTGAGAGAGATAGCACATCAAAATCATTTGCCGCTGGTACTCTCCAACCGTACGGACATGGGTCATAAAGGCTCTTTGTAGTACCACTCCACAAGGAGTTGTTACTGCTATAAAGCCAATCGCCAACGCCGTCACCATTCTCAGCATCTACACAAGTTGTATTGGTAATAAAGGTCATAGGGTGCGCTATAGCATACTCTATAGTACCAACCTGCGAAGAGGTCTCTGCATACTCCACATATACAGCACTACCAGAGTTGCCATATACATATTGGTCCTCATTACCGGCGCAGTCATGATAAAATGGACGAAGGAATGGGTCCTTATGCCCCCACTGATAGTACAAACCGTATGTATCAAGAATAAGGGTTGTATTATCCGTAGCGCCGTTGCTATTATCATAAGCTCCTAAGTTGCGGTTCATAAAAGTAACGCCATTAGCATATGTCGAGTAATCATTCAAAGGGTTTGAAGAAGCCTTAGCAAACCAAAGATGCCAGCTCCATAAGATATTATCAGAGCTATCCACCGCAGCAATTACCGCATTTCCGTTACGCATAACATATTGGTCATTCTCTTTAACATAGACCTCCTCATCATCCTCATCAGTCTCCTTTAGTGCATCAATATAGAAACTAATGGTCGATGTTTGCTCGTCATAAACCAAATGCTCAATCATAGAGCCATAGCTTTGCCATACAATCTTAACATCTACCACGCCCAACAACGATTGTCCACCTCCATTGCGTGAAACATCCATAGTGTAGGCACTCTTTGGCTCTGTCAGCACATAGCTATTTGCATAAGCGCCATTTGCATTTACCGCCACAATTGAGTCGCCAATAATGTAACAGTTTATTATATAGCTTGAGATATCGCCCTTATTGGAGGTCAACGCCAATTTAATCTCAGCCTCTCGTAGACTCTCTCGCTCACTTTCAACACCTGGGTCCTTTGGTGGCGTGATGGTAATTGTGCGCAGACGCTGGTCAATTTCACAATTCCAACCCTCAGTAGCCTCCTTTAGAGTTACTGAAGTTGCATTGACAGTAGTATATGAAACAACTTGCGCAGCACCGCCCCATTGAAAGTAGAGTCCTGTCTTGGAGAGTTCCATACCAACATCTTTCTTATCAGAGCAGCTACTAATGCTGAACATTGCACATATAGCTATCAAAATAAATTTCAAATTTCTCATATCTAAATTCGTACTATTTTGTCAATACATAAATATTGGTGCAAATGTACCAAAAAAGTTGCAAATTTTCCAATCTTTGGCAATCATTTCTACACTTTAGGAATAATTATTGCCATTCTGTCAACGAAATTAAACCTTTTTTAGTATATGTCACGGCAAAAAATAGAGATAGGCACCATTCCGGCAGATCCCAAGTACAAAATTTTAGTTACCAATGATGGTCCATATTTAGTATATGGCAGACCTCCTTTAGCTCAACAGTTTATTATGCCTAATAACTTAGGCGAAAGTTGGTATTTTCAAGAGGGCTCACACTTCTCTACAGACGAACAGCCTACAGCTCTATGTCGCTGTGGAGCCTCCAAAAACAAACCATATTGCGACAACAGCCATACACATGCTGAATGGAACAGTAAATGCACAGCCCCCACCGAGGGTCTGTTGGACAACATAGAGATAACCTCGGCAGAAGATATATCCATAACCGACAACAGAGCTTATTGTGCCTTTGCTCGTTTCTGTGACGCCGCTACAGGCATCTGGGCTCTTACTGAGGCTTCCGACGACCCTCTATCTCAAAGGTTAGCCATACGACAAGCCTCTCTATGCCCTGGTGGACGACTTTTGGCATGGGACAATCATACCGATAAACCATTTGAGCCAAATTACAAACCGAGTTTAGGGCTTATTGAGGATAATATAATCTCTGCCAGCGGTGGTCTATGGGTTAAAGGTGGAATAGGCATAGAACATAGCAACGGAACAAAATATGAGATACGCAACCGAGTTATCCTATGTCGTTGTGGCAAATCTACAAACAAACCATACTGCGACGGTACACATGCAGCTGCGGGTTGGAGAGATGATTTAGAGGGCATTCCGGTAGGGGAGCGCACTCCTGAAGAGGTATATTAATAACAAAGTGGGTAACAGAAATCATAGTTACCCACTTTGTGTATAAAGATGTCTAAATCACTTGTTTTTATCTACTTCTTAGGAATACCTCTCTCACAAGGCACCTTTACTTGGCATTTTCCACAGCCAAATCGGGGAGCGTACTTGACACGCATTTTATTCACATACGCACTACATGCAAGATGAGACTTTCCATTCTCAAGAGTTATTGCGCCTCCAGGACACCTCGTACAAGCACCACACATAGTGCAATATTCATAAACATCAGTATACGGACGAGGTGTAATCTCAAGCGGCGCATCTACAATTACACTTCCAAAGCGACCTGCCACACCGCGCTCGGTAATAAGCCCCTTAGAGAGACCAAAAGTACCCATACCGCAAACAAAGGCAACATGACGCTCTGACCAATTACTTGTAAAGCTAAGTGATTTATCCTCAATAGCATCGCAACTTCCAGCCTCAAAGACATACTTAAACTCTTCACTTGCATAAGGCGACAGCGCCTTAACGCCATGACTTTCAAACCACTGCTCAAGAAAATGGTTCATCTCCGTCAAAAACGCTTGACCCTCTACACGAGCATAGAGCCAACCATTGCCAACATCTACATTGTCAGCGCGATTACCATCCACAACAAAGTCGCTAAATGGAGCAAAGTAGCTAACAACACATTTAGCTTCGGGCATCCACTCCTTTGGTGTACGGAAAAGAGTTCCTACAACCTCAGGTGCCTTTAATTCATTCCACAGAGGGTCCTCTGCTGACCCTATTTTGATAATAGGGGAGTCATAGAGACGCTGACCTATATCCGAAGCCTCAAAAGCCATCTGTGTCGAAACATAGTTATGCTCCGAGTTGTGAAAAGCCTCTGCAAGCGCCTGCGATATTTGGCTGATTGTAATCATATTACTACTCCTTTGAACTCTCTGTTTTAGGCGATGATATAGACTCACGCATTTGGGTATCAGCTATAATATTTTTCATCTTATAGTAGTCCATTATACCCAAATTTCCGTTTCTAAACGCTTCTGACATAGCCAATGGCACCTCAGCCTCAGCAAGAATAACCTTTGCACGAGCCTCCTGAGCCTTTGCCTTCATCTCCTGCTCAAGAGCCACAGCCATTGCACGACGCTCCTCAGCTTTTGCTTGAGCAATATTTTTATCAGCCTCAGCCTGATCCATCTGCAATTGAGCACCGATATTCTTACCCACATCAATATCTGCAATATCAATTGACAAAATCTCAAATGCAGTTCCTGCATCAAGACCCTTCTCAAGCACTACACGAGAGATAAAATCAGGGTTCTCCAATACCGACTTATGCGACACAGACGAGCCAATTGACGACACAATACCCTCGCCCACGCGAGCCAGCACAGTCTCCTCACCGGCTCCTCCAACAAGTTGACGAATATTTGCACGAACCGTAACACGCGCCTTAGCAATCAACTGAATACCATCCTTTGCCACAGCTGTCACAGGTGGAGTATTGATAACTTTAGGATTTACAGACATCTGCACCGCCTCAAAGACATCTCGACCGGCAAGGTCAATAGCTGTAGCTTCCTCGAAGTTAAGGCTAATGCCCGCCTTTTGAGCCGAAACCAGCGCGTGAACCACATTTCTAAAATTACCACCAGCCAAATAGTGAGCTTCAAGAGAGTTTGGATTGAGTTTCAACCCAGCCTTTGTACCCTCAATCATTGATGAAACAATCGCAGATACCGGAATTTTACGCCAACGCATAAGCACCATCTGGAGCAACGAAATATGAGCTCCTGAAATAAGCGCTGTAAACCACAAACCTACAGGTACGAAATAGAACACTACCCAAATGGCAATCAATGCCAAAGTAGCAATAATAATTAAAAAACCTATCTCCATAATAGTTTATATTAAAGTGTTTTACAATCGTTAATTAAACTGAGTCTTTAGTTTATGTATAAACTCGGCATCCACTTTACCAGACTGCTCAAGTGCTGGAATACATATCTCAAAATTACGCTCATAACGGTCTAACCACTTTACAATCTGCTCCGGATACTCCATTATAAAGTTAGGAGTCTGTGACACATTCATATACTCATCAGGCAGCAGAGGATAAGGGTCATAACTTACCGCATAGCGCTCCTTAAATTCAGGAGTCAACTGCACACATCTGTTAAAGACACCTTGCTTACCATACAGACGCGGTTGATGTTGTTGCAACTCTGCATCAAACTCCAACTCCACAACGCACTCTTTGTCACAGCTGCACAAATCGGTATAGACAATCGGCGCAAGAGTATAACCATCATAGCTCCACTCGCCACACTTCGCGTAACGACTGTATGGCAACTCTACTCCATTAACTTTCACACTCTTTGCCGGCATCTGAGCAGGAAAGCGCAATTCATACTTACGCTCTGCCATAGCACCCTGATAGCCACCCTGACGAGCTGATATAACAACACGAATAGAGTTTGCTGTGCTCGCTTTTGTCACCTTTGTTGTTGCATACTGTTCAGCATACTCTTTGGAAGTTCCATCATCCTCATAGAGCTCCAATTCGCCGTCACCACCAGGTATAAATGTAAGCACCAAAGTATTACAAGGCTCCTGCAAATTCTTTACCGTTGATGGGTTCATTGGAATTATCGCACCGGCGCGTGCGTAATATGGATTTTCAGCCACTGTGTAATTGAGACTTAGCGTCTGACCACCATCAATCATTCGACCACTAACCATATCATACCACTGACCCTCTGGGAACCACATTACACGCTCAGCCACACCCGTAGCCTTATCTACAGGATTAAGCACAGCTGTAACAAGTAAATCGTCGCCAAACATATACTGCTCCTTCATATCATAAGCTTCACTCTGCTCAGGATAATAATAGTACATTGGACGACACATAGAGATACCTGTATCGAATGTCTGGCGAGCTGCATTGTAGATATATGGTGCCAATGTATAACGCAGGCGTATAGCGTCCCTCATAAAGAACATATGGTCTGGGAACTGCCAGATACGGCGTTCAATATTGCTATTCTTAGTACAGTGAGTCTTAAAAATAGGGGTAAAGACTCCATATTGCAACCAGCGTAGATACAATTCAGGGTCGGTCTGAGAATTTCGTATTTTGAATGTATGACCTCCAATATCATGTCCCCAATAACCATAACCCACATTTGAAGCGGTACTTGTAAACCACGGCAAAAATCCAAGAGACTCCCAATTTATATGTATATCTCCCGAAAAACCGACCTGGTAACGATGCGAACCAAGACCTCCCCAACGATGATAAATCATAGCTCGCTCATTTCCACGCTCTTCAGAGTGTTTGTTAAAGGTATAGTTTAACCAGAATGTGTTACTTAAATCTTTTGTATACTTACTTGTCTTCCACTGCTGCCAATCTAACCACCAGAAGTCAACACCAATCTTCTCAAAAGGGGATAGCACAGTATTGAAATATGCATCAGCCCACTTCTGCTCGTCAATCTTAAATGGCACACTCTTACCCTTCTCACTCCAACCATAAGCCTCTGTAAAGCGCTCATAAGGTTCCTCAAATGGTTGAATACCCGAAGCAGGATGGAGATTAAGAGCAGTTTTGAGATTTTCACTACGACACCACTTAAAGAAGTTTTCCGGCGATGGGAATAGTTGCTCTTTCCAAGTATAGCCCGTCCAACCTATACGCTGTCCGTATTCATCCTTTTTAGCCCCTTTACGGCGTAATCCCCAAGTCTCGTGCCAATCCATATCTATTATCAGCACATCTATAGGCACATCCAACGAGCGTAACTGACCTATAAGGTCACGCAACTCATTGTCAGAATACTG
>JAZNTY010000013.1:0-2152 GCA_045592005.1 Alistipes sp.
CGGCTTTAACCTCTGTCACATCGCCATCGCCATAGTAGCTATACATCACAGGACCGACAGTGCCCCAGATATCCTCACTCTGCTCAAAAGTGCTCATCTTGTAACCGACGCTGCCATAAGGTATAAGGCTTAAACCAAAGCCTAAGCCCTTAGCGATAGGCATCTGAATAGCTATTTCGCGGAAGTTGACAGTATTCTTAGCATTCTGGGCAGTAACATAATCAGAAGCTGAGGAGGAGAGATACTTACGCTGGCGGTTTTTAAGGAAGTTACCCTCAACGCCAACCTCTAAGATAAAGCTACGACGCAAAGTGGCGCTATAGCCGGCAGGGTTGAGTAGACTTGCCATCTGCGTGCTGCGCTGAGCAACACCGGTACCACCCATAGTGCGGTTGATAGCATTACCATGAGTACCAAGCTCTCCGACACCGAACATTGTGTATGGAGAGTATGCATTTATAGCCGACTCCTGAGCCGAAGCACCAAAGATGCTTGAGAGGCTAAAAAAGAGGAGTGCGAGCGACGACAATATGACGCTATTGTATCTCTTCATTTGTTGCATTATATTCCAAAATTCTATTAAGTCCGCAATACATAATCTTGCGACCCGCAAATATCGCATTTTTAATTCGATTAACAAAATATTCGGCGTCTCCACCGATAAAAATTGTCAAAATATTTTCGTTTTTTTCACTAAACGCCTCAATATACCCTTTTACTTCGTAAAAAACGCCCTGCATAACACCGAATATTATTGCATCTTCGGTCGTTTTGCCTAACAATATCTGCTCCCCATCCAACACTTTCGGAGAGCAAAGCGGAAGTTTTGCAGTCTTTTCGTGCAGAGCCTCAAGGCGCATATCTACACCCGGCGAGATATTACCCCCACGAAAGACTCCATTGGCAACAAAGTCAATAGTGATTGCCGTTCCAGCATCAATAATAACCATCTGCTTATCAGCACCATAGAGTTCAACAGCTCCAACTGCCGCCGCTATACGGTCTGTGCCAAGCATCGCCTTGTCATACTCAACGGCTATCGGCACAGGCGTTGTACGATCAAAACAAAGAACATATTGCACCCTCCGCCCAACTATCTCCGCTGTGTGGGAAGCATCACCACGAGTGGAGGAGATAATTGCCTTTGAGGGGGCAAACCTACAACAAAGCTCGTCAACAACCTCTTCTGTCAATTCGGTCACAACCCTCTCCTCCAGAATGTTGTTGTCTGTACTAATAACGGCAATTTTGTGAAATGTATTGCCCGTATCAATGATTAAATTACACTTTTGCATTGTTCCTCGCTTTACTACTCGGCTCATATTGCCGTTAAATTGCATCTTTACATTCCCTCCAAACCTCCCTTTGACAAAGGGAGGCTTAGATACGCCGCCTCAACGAAATGTATTACCCGTATCAATGATTAAATTACACTTTTGCACCATTGCAACAATTACTCTTTCAGTTCAGTCAACACCTTAACTCCCTCAGCAACGCTATCTACGCGGCGGACGGTCATAGCCAATTTACCATCGCGCTGTTTAAGCACAAAGCGGTCCGGCTGGGCTGTAACGCGGCGGAGCAGAGTCATAAACGCCTCGCTTTGATAGTATGGAGAGCGGTCATTACCCACAAAATTGACTATCATAAGACCATTTTTGACCTTCACACGCTCAATACCCAACTCAGCGGCAGTCCAGCGCAGTCTTACCACATCAAGCAGCTGACCGGCAGCATCTGGCAGGCGACCAAAGCGATCCACAAGTTTTGCCTCAAATTGGTTCAAGCGAGTCTGGTCAGCAATAGAGTCCAGCTCTCGATACAGACGAAGACGCTCTGCGGGCTGTTGCACATAATCTGCGGGCAGGCAGGCATCAACACCAAGTTCGACAGCCACATCGTCCACATAGCCCTTAACACCCTCCACAGCTTTCTGCTCCTGAGGAGCCAAACCAGCCACATCAAGACCCTCGGCACGCAACTCCGCAATAGCTTCATTGAGAATTTTTTGATATGTCTCAAAGCCTATATCTGCGATAAAACCACTCTGCTCAGCGCCCAACAGATTGCCCGCACCGCGAATATCAAGGTCCTGCATAGCGATATTAAAGCCTGAACCCAAATCTGAGAACTCCTCAATAGCTCGCAGGCG
>JAZNTY010000014.1:0-2166 GCA_045592005.1 Alistipes sp.
CACATCAATGCCGTAATAGTGCTTGCCAATCCAGACCGCACTCGGCACAGAACCCAAAAGGTATGCTGCAAAAAGCAACGCGACAATAGTACAAAAAGTTACTACCATTTTATAAAATTTGAGTGCGTGTTGTTGCAAAGATAAGTATTCTATTTCAATTTTCAAAATCGCAGCTATTGAGCTACGCTGGCAAACTGATATATCGTTATTCAATATATCATTGTAGGGAATGCTGACAGTACTTTGTATTCCTCTCCGTCAAATTCAAGACAGAGGTGTTTGTGCCCATTTGTCAAGATGATATATTTGGCATTGAGTACCGAATTGTATCGTACAGCTTGGTTTAGTACCTGCTTGTTTATGGCAATCTCAGGGGCTTTACACTCTACCAAAATGGTAGGTGTTAGAGTGTTATCCATAACTACGATATCTGCCCGTTGTGCAGTGCCATTAATATTAATAGGGTACTCTTGAGCAATAGAGTGTGCTAAAACGCCACAATGCGAAATCAAAAATGCTATCACATAACGGCGAACCCGCTCCTCAGGTGTAAGTAGAAGGTATTTGCCGCGCATAGCATCCCAAACATAGGTCTGTCCGTCGATTAGCTTAGTGATAAGCTCTGTGGCAGGAAAATTGATTTGCTGTTGGTTGTGCATTCTATCAAAAGTTATTATCTTTGTCGCAAAGATACAAAATTTATGAAGAGAATACTACTATTTATATCTCTATTTCTCTGTAGCACCCTCTCTGCTCAGACTCTTTTAGAGCCTTTTTGCGGCACTGAGCCTGCTCGCGGAGAGATTATTCCTTATGGTCGAGCCTCAGATGCACTCAAGGATAATAAGGAGAATTCAAATTTTGTTGCCAAACTAACTCCATGGACTATTGCCGAGGATGGACGAGAGTATACAACCTCGTTTGCAGTGCCGGTGTGGTGGCTTAATCGTCAAGTTATCGTGCGTGTGGGGCATGCAACTTCGGCATATCGACTCTTTGTTGATGGACATCAAGTAGGTTTCGCAGCCTCTGGAGCTACACCTGTCGAGTTTAATATCACTAAGGTTGCTAAAGAGGGTAGACATACTCTTACCATTAAACTTGTCGAGGCTGAACAGAATAGGGTAAATGCACTTAGCACGACAGCTCCAAAGGTTGAGCAGGTGGATGTATTGTGCCAGCCAACATTGCGTATTAGAGATATACTTTGCTCTACAACTATAAATGATAACAACGAGGGCGTGGCAGAGTTTGCTGTTGTGGTAAAATGTAACTCCCTTAATGCTAAACACGCCCGTATAGATTATAAGGTACATCTTAACGACTCTACCGTTGTTGATAGAGGTAGTCGCGAAATTACACTCGATATGCGTCGTGAAGATACTGTTCGTTTTATGACTCGTATCCCTAAGGTCGCATTGTGGAGTACCACATCGCCACATCGGATAACTCTTGAACTTGCTAATAGCGTGAGTAATCGCCCTGCGGAGTATATATGCCGTAAAGTTGGTGTTCGTTCTGTAGATGTGCTCTCTAATACTATGTATATAAATCGTATGCCTGTTCAGCTTCATTTGACCTATTATGACCCAACCAAGCCTATACAGGAGCAGATTGCTGGTAATACTAACGGCGTTGTTCTGCCAGCTCATTATGCCACCGAACAACTACTGACAGAGTGCGATAACTTAGGCGTTTTAGTCTTTGTGCAAGCAAGCATAGATACTCTGCCACTGAGTGAGAGTATCCGTCGAGGTGGTAATCCGAGCAATGACCCGTTTTGGCTTGAAACATACTTGTCTTTTAACCTCGCCTCTTACTATGCAACTCGCTCACATCCATCTGTTGTGGGGTTTGCTTTGGCATCAGGTAAAACAAATGGTATTAATATCTACGAAAGCTACCTTATGCTCAAAAATATAGAAAGACGCCTTCCTGTTATTTATCAAGGTGCAGGCGGCGAATGGTGTAGTGATGTCTTGCCAATTCACTAATTTGCTGATTTATTGATTGTTGGTCTATCGCAATATAACCAATTCGAAAAATTTTATAATTTTTTTGAAAAAAAGTTTGCACGAAATAAAATTTTGCCCTATCTTTGCACTCGCAATCAGTTAATGACTGACTTGTATGCCTCTTTAGCTCAGTTGGTAGAGCACGACACTC
>JAZNTY010000015.1:0-23577 GCA_045592005.1 Alistipes sp.
CCTTGGCCCACAGAACGACATGGCTACGATCCGACTTTGCTGTTGCTGCCGGTATTGAGATAGCCTGGATGGGAGATCAACCCGCAACAACATATCTCAGTAAAGGATATCGTTGGGCAAACCTCTCGTTGGAGTATATGAACGACGGCTTTAATGGCGGAAAGCGTACCATTGATGAATTTGAGAAGAATTATATTGACCTCTCAGTATTCAATGTGGACCTTGTGGATGGTGCTACCACAACAGAGAAGGAGCGAGTTATGGACTACTATATCTCGCAGTCCCACCGCTTGCGCGCACTATGTACTAACTATCCTTCACGCCTGCTTAAAAAGATGAGTGATGCCGGAAAGTAAAATATCTGGGATTTAGTATGTTTTTCAGGGGCTGCTTTGGCAGTCCCTTATTTTATATGCTGAAGGGCTGTGTAATAAAAATATAGAAGGCTCTCTCCTTTCGGAAAAAGCCTTTTGTATTAAGAGAGAACTCTTAAATACATCGGAGTAATTATTTCATATACTCCGCTACCTGGTCAACCGGAACAATAGCCTCCTTGAAGATATAGGCACCGGTCTTCTCAGACTTAACCATCTTGATGCACTTGGTAAACTGCTTACCTACACCAGTACGAAGGGTTGCAACTGCTTTCTTTGCCATAACTCTACAAATTATTTAATTTCACGATGTACTGTTACCTTCTTCAGGTATGGGTTGTACTTCTTGCGCTCAAGACGCTCAGGAGTGTTCTTCTTGTTCTTAGTGGTGATGTAGCGAGACATACCTGGTACGCCGCTCTCCTTCTGCTCAGTGCACTCAAGGATCACCTGAACTCTGTTACCTTTCTTTGCCATTTGTCATTAAATTTTAGTAGATGTTCTTTGGAGCAGCAGCGCCCTTAAGAGCAGCAGCAAGACCCTTTTTGTTAATTGTTTTGATTCCGGCAGCAGATACCTTCAAAGTAATCCAGCGACCTTCCTCCTCTGACCAGAAACGCCTAGTCTTCAAGTTTGGATTGAACTTGCGCTTGGTCTTGTGGTTGGAGTGTGAAACATTGTTTCCCACTACGGCAACCTTGCCTGTGATTTCGCAAACTTTCATTTTGTTGAACTTTTATTAATTACTCTGCTCTGGGAAAATTCCCATAGAGCGTGCAAATATACGAAGAATTTATCAAACAACAACTATATTGCTCGAAAATTCTATTTTTTTAACACTATTGGTGTAATAAATCTATAAAGTATCTGCCCTGAGCTACATTATCCTTCGGCAGCAAATTGCTTAAGAGTAGCTATCTCCTCTGCCCAGCGCTCCTCATTTGGCGTTTCAAGAATAAGAGGTATGCCATCAAAGAGTGGGGATGTGGCGATAAACTTAAAGCATTCCCAGCCTATAGTGCCCTCGCCGAGCGATGCGTGTCGGTCTACGCGGCTACCAAGAGGCTTAAGGGCATCGTTAAGGTGCATACCACGCAGATATTTGAGGCTGACAATGCTATCTAATTGCTCAAATACCTTTGCACAACTTTCGGCACTTGTCAGGTCATAACCCGCAGCAAAGCTGTGACAGGTATCTATGCAGTATCCCACGCGGCTCTTGTCCTCCACGCGGTCGATGATATGTGCAAGGTGCTCCCACGCAAAGCCGAGGTTAGAACCCTGTCCTGCGGTATTTTCGATAACGGCAGTAACCCCTTTGGTGCGCTCTAATGCCATATTTATGGAGTCGGCTATGCGGTTGAGGCTCATTATCGAGGTAATTTTGTTCAGGTGGCTACCTGGGTGGAAGTTGAGCCTATCTAACCCTAAAGCCTGGCATCGAGCCATCTCCTCAAAGAATGATTCTCTCGACTTATTCAGCCCTTCAGCCTCTGGATGACCGAGATTTATCAGATAGCTGTCGTGCGGCAAAATCTGATGAGGCTGATATCCACACTCAGCACAAGCCTCCTTAAAACGCAGACACTGCTCCTCTGTAAGCGTAGGAGCAAGCCATTGACGCTGATTTTTTGTAAATAGAGCAAATGCTGTGGCTCCTATTGCTTTCGCATTGTGGGGAGCATTCTCAACGCCTCCGGCAGCACTTATATGAGCTCCAAAATATTTCATATTGTTTCAGTCTATTTTGAGTTTATATGACCTCGCTTCAATCTGCCAAATATTATCTCTTAGCTCTGCGCTTAGGCAGGGTTGAGATGTCTTGATTGTGGTCTACACCACCACCTAAGGCGTGGTAGAGGTTTATTATACCTTGTATCTCCTCAAATCGGTCGGATATTTGAGAGAGCTGTGCCGAGAGTAGGTGCTGCTGGGCAGTAAGGACCTCAAGATATGTTGACTCAGAGTGGCGCATAAGCTGCTGAGTGCTTGTTACAGCGCTCTCTAAGGCGGCAATCTGCTGTGTTCGGATGTCGCGCTTACTGCGTGCCGTTTGACACTTTGCCAATGCATCATTGACCTCGCTGCCGGCTGTGAGTAGGGTGTGTCGGAATGTTATCAGAGCCTGCTGCTGAGCGGCTTTGGCTATCTTTAGGTTGCTACGCTTACGACCGGCGTTAAAGATGTCGGTAGCTAACTTTGCTGTGAAGGATACAAGCCAACTTCCCGGAGAGGTTATGGCTCTGCCGAGCTGGTCTTGCCAGCCGATTGAACCACCGAGGGTTAGTGACGGGATAAAGGCTCCGCGGGCTATGTTGGTGGCATAGAATGCTTGCTCAAGAGACTTTTCGGCACTACGCACATCGGCACGGCGGCTCAGTAGTTGTGCCGGAACACCGGTGCTGAGCTGTGGGTTGATGTTTTGCTCATATATTGAGCCCCGCTTAAACTGCTGTGGAGTGGTGCCAAGCAGCAGAGCAAGGCTGTTTTCGACCTGTAAGATGTCGTACTCCAAGTCATAGAGCGACGCATCTATTGAACAGCTGTTAGCTTCCGTCTGCGACACTGATGCCTCATTGGTCATACCCGCCTGTTTCATAGCCTTCATAATGCGCACATTCTCCTTCCACGAGGCGGCTGTGGTGCGTGATACAGCAAGTTGTGCATCGAGCATAAGCAGGGTGTAGTAGCTATTTGCTATGGCAGCAATAAGTGCGGTCTGTACGCTTTGAGAGTATAAATGGCTCTGCTCGTATGCAGACTGAGCACTGCGCTTAGAGTTGAGTATACGACCTGTAATATCTACCTCCCAGCTGGCACTGACCGGTAGAGTATAGCTACTTGTAGAGCTATTGCCTATTGGCGCATTGAGTGAATATGAGGGGTTGAAGGCAAAAGATGGAATAAACGATAATTTTGCACTTCGAAGTGTAGCTTCGGCAGCTATTACACGCTGTGCAGCACTCTGCATATCGGGGTTGTTTGCTAACCCTTGCTCTATAAGGCTCTGCAAATACTTGTCGGTAAAGAAGTCGCGCCAGCTAATGTCGGCAATAGTCAGAGTATCTTTAGTCGCCACATTGCTGCCAAATAGATTGTCGGTAGGCAACTCCGGACGGCTATATTTTTGATATACCGAGCAACCGGTAGCCACCATAGTGAGCAGTAGTAGGTATACAATCTTTTTCATTATTCTTCTATTTTCTTAGGTTTGATAACCTTTTCTTGAATGGTTTGGAATATGATGTAGAGCGCCGGAACAAGGAATATAAGAGCCAAAGTACCGATAACCATACCACCTACTACGCCAGCGCCGAGGGTGTTGTTTCCGTTAGCACCTACGCCGGTGGAGAACATTAGAGGTATCATACCGAATACCATTGTTAGCACTGTCATCATAATAGGACGGAAACGCTCCTTGCTCGCCGCTATAGCTGACTCAAAGATACTCAGACCCTGACGACGACGCTCGCAGGCATACTCGGTAATCAAAATAGCAGTCTTTGAGAGCAGACCGATAAGCATAATTAGACCTGTTTGGAGGTATATGTTATTCTCCAAACCCATCATATTGGCAAAGGCAAAGCTGCCAAATAGACCGATAGGGACGGTAAGAATGATGGCAAACGGTATAAAGAAGCTCTCATAGAGGGCACAGAGGATGAGATATATCAGCGTGATGCAGATGATAAATATTATCGTGGTGTTATTTCCGCTGGTAGCCTCCTCACGCGCAATGCCGCCAAAATCGAAACCATAACCTATAGGCAATACCTCATTAGCTACCTCATTTACAGCGCGAATAGCATCGCCCGAAGAGTAACCATCGGCAGCACGACCGTTGATAGATATAGACGGGAACATATTGAAACGAGAGAGGTTCTCAGGGGCGTATATCTTCTTCAGACTCACAAATTGGCTGATAGGAGCCATATCTTTACCTATGCGGATGAAAATGTTATTGAGTGTCTGCAAATCTACACGATACTGAGGGTCTGCCTGCACCTGTACCTGATATAATTTTGTAAAGCGATTAAATCGTGTTGAAAGACGACCTCCGTAGTAACCATTGAGCACCTCCAACACCTCTTTTGGCGAGGTGCCGGCGCGCTTACACTTTGTAGCATCAACATCTATCTGATACTGTGGGAAGTGCGGATTGAAAGATGTTCGCGCAGAGCCAATCTCTGGACGGCGCTCCAACTCAGCCACAAAGAGGTTAGTAACCTCGGCAAGGTCCTCTATAGAACCACCCTTACGGTCCTGAATATGCACCTCAAAGCCATTTGTGGCACCGTAGCCTGGAATCATTGCCGGGGAGGTGGTAAAGAGAGTCGCCTCGTTGACATTGGTGGAGTACTCTTTGATACGGTCCATAATATCAAATACGCTATGCTCCTTGCCCTTACGCTCATCCCAATGCTTGAGTCGCAGGGTGAAGTTTCCGTACGATGTACCAGCTCCTGTGGTCATACCGAAACCTGCCATATTCAAATATGCGTGACACTCGTCAATATGGCTGACAACATCGCGGTCTATACGGTCCATTACAGCCTTTGTGTGGGCAAGAGAGCTACCTGGAGGCGTTGAAACATCTATACGCACTGTGCCGATATCCTCGCGAGGAATAAGACCGGTTTTGGTGTTATTCATAAAGTATACCAACAAGCCGGCACCGACAACGATAAGAAGCATTGCTATCGACTTGTGGTTGAGGAAGAAATTCACACCAACCAAGTACTTGCTTGTTACCGCATTAAAGCCACTCTCTATAGCCTCAGATATTCGTGTGCCAAGCGAACGCTTTATAACTTTACCGTCACTATCTTTTGGTTTGAGTATCAGTGCACAAAGTGCAGGGCTGAGGGTCAAGGCGTTAATAGCCGAGATACCTACCGATACTGCCATAGTAAGACCAAATTGGGTGTAGAAGATACCCGAAGTGCCGCCCATAAGCGATACAGGGATAAATACCGCCATAAATACCAGCGTTGAGGTTACAAGAGCGGTAGTTACGCTGTGCATAGCATCTACCGAAGCCTTGTATGCAGACTTATATCCGGCATCAAACTTGCTTTGCACCGCCTCCACCACAATAATGGCATCATCCACAACCACACCGATAGAGAGTACCAACGCAAAGAGGGTCAATAGGTTGATACTGAAACCTAAGAAGAAGAGGAACATAAAGGTTCCTATGATTGACACTATAGTGGCAACTAACGGGATGAGTGTTGAGCGTAGGTCTCGCAAAAAGAGGAAAACGATAAATATTACCAGCACAATAGCCTCAATGAGTGTGCGTAGCACATTGTTGATAGAGGCATAGAGGAAGTCATTTGAGCTGGAGAGTACCACCATCTCCAAATCTTTCGGGAAGTCCTCCTTGGCGGTCTCTAAGTAGGCATCAATTTGGTTGATAACCTCCGTAGCATTTGAACCAGGAGTCTGATATACATTAAACGAAGTTCCCGGAGCGCCATTGACCTCGCCGATGTAGAGGTATGACTGCGTTCCAAGCTCAATATCAGCAACATCCTTCAAGCGTAACACCTCGCCATTAGCTAAGGCGCGTATAACGATGTTCTCAAACTGCTCAGGGGTCTCAAGACGACCCTTGTAGCGCATAGCATATTGGAAGGTCTGGTCTGAATTCTCGCCTAAAGAGCCTGTTGCCGCCTCAATATTCTGCTCTGCGAGGGCTGCTGAGATATCAGCCGGGATAAGCTTATATTGAGCCATAACATCGGGCTTAAGCCATATACGCATACTGTAGTCGGCACCACGAACATCAACATCGCCTACACCAGGGATACGGGAAATTGCCGGCACAAGATTAATCTTGATGTAGTTGGCAATAAAGGTACGGTCGTAGGTACCATTGGGGCTATATACTGCAATCTGCTCCAAGATATTTGTTTGGCGCTTTCGTACCGTCACACCTACATCTGTAACCTCGGAAGGGAGCTGACGAGTGGCACGCGATACGCAGTTCTGCACATTGACTGCTGCCATATCGGGGTTGGTGCCCTGCTTAAAATATACGGATATGCTTGCACTACCGTTGTTTGTGGCGCTGGAGGTCATATAGGTCATATTCTCCACACCATTTATCGCCTCCTCAAGAGGCACAACAACAGCCTTTTGTACCGTTTCGGCACTTGCGCCGGTATAGTTAGCCTGGACACGAATTGTCGGTGGTGCAATGTTAGGGTAGCGCTCAATAGGTAGCGCTGCAAGTCCGATAATTCCGCCAAGAACAATGACGATAGATATTACAAACGAGAGTACCGGACGGTCTATAAATGTTTTAATATTCATACAACTCCTACTTCTCTGTTTCTATAATGTTCTTAATCTTTACATTATCGCCCTCACGCAACAGACCTACACCCTCGACAACAATTGTGTCGGTAGGCATCAAACCGTGCTCAACAACATACTCTTTACCATTGCTGATGTTGAAGACATTGATAATCTGACTTACAGCCTTGCCGCTCTTTACGGTGTAGACATAAATTTTGTCTTGTATCTCGTATGTTGCCGATTGAGGGATAACCAAACAGCCCTCAGCCTTGTGCGGAAGTATAACATTGCCTGAGCCTCCTGAGAGTAGTAGGCGGCGGTTGTTTGGGAACTTGGCACGCACAGTCACAGAACCTGTTGTAGGGTCGATTATACCCGAAATAGCCTCTATGCGACCTTTGTCTTTGTATATTGTGCCGTCTGAGAGTTGCAACTCAATAGAAGGCATAGTCTTTAACGCTGCATCCAATGAGCCGTGCTCACGAGTGAGAGAGAGAACCTGCGACTCGGTCATTGAGAAGTAGACATACATCTCTGAATTGTCGGAAACTGAAGTTAGCGGGGTGGAGTCCGAAGGACTTACCAAAGTTCCTACGCGGAATGGGAGAGTTCCCACAACGCCATCTGCCGGACTCTTGACAAGAGTATAAGAGAGGTTGTTGCGGGCGTTGGTCTCATTAGCTTTAGCCTGTGCTAAATTTGCGCGCTGGCTGGCAAGCTGTGTACGAGCCATACTCAGGTCGAACTCAGAGATAATATTCTGCTTAAAAAGCAGTTCTTTACTGTTTGTTGTCAGCTCGGCAGCATCTACGGCAGCCTGCGCAACATCAACATTGGCAATAGCTGTAGCCAAAGCAGCCTGATAAGGCGCCTGGTCAATAGTAAATAGGGTCTGACCACGCTTGACAATAGAGCCCTCCTTAATATGCACATCGGTAATGTAACCCTGAACCTTTGGTCGAATATCAATATCCTGCTTACCCTGAATAGTGGCAGAGAAGGAGGATGTTAACTTGCGCGAAGTGGGTTTGAGTATCATTACATTGTACTCGCGGGTGCGCTTTGTGCTTTTCTGTTCCTGACAACTTGCCGCACTAAGAGCAAGAGCAAGGAGGATAGATAGATTAAGTAGACGGTAGAGTTTCATTATATTTTGTTTTTTCTGTTATTGTCAACTTTACACTTTGTGTAAAACCTTGCGAAGATAACAAAAATTTATCAAAATTACTCAATTTGAGGAGCCAATCGCCCAAAATGGGGGGTGAAATAAAAAGAAGTTGTATAACAAGATGTTTTTCTGCGCTAAGTTCCTTTTGGTTGCTTTGCCATAGTATAGTGTGTAAACGCCCTCTTGTTATACAACTTCAAAGAAAAAAAGGTTGTCCTTCAAAAACTTGTTGGACAACCTCTTAAAGAACCTAAAAATGATTTAGTTAGAATGTTGCATATGTTACATTAGACCCTGTATTGTAGGTCATACCCTTCGCAAGACTAACACTACCTGCGGCTACAGTTGTTGCGTTAACAGCTGAATTGTTGATAGATGAGTCGGAATGAATAGTAACATTCTCCCAAGCATAAGTCTTAAGGACAGGGTTGGAATTTAATGAATCCGAAAGTACGGCACCTATTGCAACTGTTGTAGGAACTGTTGCTGTAATTTTAATCTTAGCGCCATCCTTAATCTGAATATTTCCACAAGTTAACCCCGCGGCGTATACTGTATTTGTTGATGTGTCTGTAATGCTGAAGTCGGCAGTAGTGTTACTATAAGTTCTGTCGGCAGCGTTGTAACCAGCAATACCGCTAATACAACTACTTGCAGCAAGTTTACTTGTGGATATTGTAACAGATTTGGCTGAGCAGTTTGTAAAGTGGTTACCATAGCCTGCTATACCACCAATACGAACCTTGATGTCGCTGTTTACAAAGATAGAACAATCTTTGCTGTGACAATTTGTAAAGGTATTACTACTACTGCTTGAACCAGAACCAAATACACCACCAATATAGCTCCAAGAGCCTGGACAGTCAATGTCAGAAACAGTAATGTCTCCACTATTGTTCATATTTGATAAAGCGCTTGCCTTTGTAACTTGTCCAAGTACGCCACCGATGTAAGTTCTGTTAGCAGATTTTTTAGTCTCGCTAAACTTACCACTTACAACTATGTCTGCCTTGTTAGTGAATGGAACAGATAGAGTAATTGCACTTTGTGTAGCAGACAGAACACCACCGCATTGAATGTTGCTTGCTCCATAAACATACATTTTGCCGGTTTCTTCGTTAATAGCTTCCAAAGAGCTGTCATATACACACGCCTCCCAAGCATAGCCGATAACACCGCCACAATAAAGCACATTTATATGGTGGATGTTTACCTCTCCATAGTTTGTTAGAGTGTGTGATAGTGTTCCGTTTGCAGCACTACCTATTACACCTCCAATATGAGATGCCTTTCCGGAGTCTGTTGCTGAATGGAAAACGACCTTGCCTCGATTAGTACAGTTGTTGATAACTGCATCTACCGAATAAGATTGTCCGACAATACCTCCTATATAGTTGTTCACTTTGCTGCCTGAAACATTTATGCTGCCATAGTTCTCGCAATTATCAACTACACCATAAGCACGACCAACAATGCCGCCAACTATGTTATATGAGGTACAACCTGCATCTACAACTGTAATCATACCATAATTCTTGCAATTTGTAATAGAACCTGTAGCTGCTGAGTAGCCACCGTTGAATGCACCTGCCAATGTTCCGTTACCACCGGTTTCTGTAACATGCAATGAGGCATAATTTGTGCAATTCTCCACTTTTCCATAGACATGATTGCTCAGTATACCCAAGTATGCCCAACTGCTTGATGCGTTCACAGTCAAAATACAATCTGCTTCGTTTGAAGGTGTTGCAGGGTCGTCAGCGACTGTTCCCAATTGGAAATTCCTTATGGTCATCTGTGGTGGAATATTGTGGAATAGGAGTGCTGCGCTTGCAGTGGATGTAATAGAGGCGTTGGATATTACAACAGGGCTGTTATCGCTTTTTGCACCCTCAATAAGAGTGATAGAATTATTGTGGTAAGTGGCAAAATCGTCTCCTCTAAACGAAACTAAACCTCTTGACAGGTGTTCCAAATTCTCATTTTGTAGGTCTATATCTGCATAAATGCGCACCTGATTGTTAGCATCAGTCCAATAGTCTTTACTTACAGAACGACCAAAACCTACAAACTGATTTGCATCATAGATACCAACCTCCTGAGTACAATTAACAGCAAGAGCGGGCATCTTTGTCAGCACGCCAGCCTCAATAGTCTTACTACCCTTATAGGCTGCAACTATTTGCTGCTTATTATTGTTGTCTACAATTGTCAGCGCAAAGCCCTTCTCATAGTTGCCCGCAGGAATAGCGAAGTAGAAGTCTGTAGCCTCGCCTGAAAGAGCAACACCCTCGCCGCAGTTGATGGAAATTATAGGAGATGTGTAGAATCCGTCGGCAATATCAATGGCTTCGTAGTCATCCATAGATACAGGTTTAGGCTCTGTATCTGTCTCTGCCGGGAAAGAAGGTTTGAAGTAACCTGAAATCGGCTCATGTGCGATGGTGCGTAGTGAAACTCTCTTGATTATAGCGTCTCCGGTAAGAGATACCTTGAAATATCCACACATATGTTTCATGGAAATCTTATCTGACTCAGTCTTGGCATAACCTATCATTATGGCATAACCATTAGCCAACTTATCCGGGTTATAAGGCTGTTCAGACTTGATATAAAAGTGCGCAGCACTTGTCCATATATCTGCTGGATAAATAGCTTTCATCCAGCCGGAGAGCTCTGAATTAGATGTGAATGTGAAGTTAGTTGTGTTACTTCCGCTGCTATCAGCTGTAAGTTCGTCGGAATGTAGAGGTTTGGAGAGAGAGCCGAAGTGTACGCTAAGTTGATCCCCTTCAGACCAATAGAGTGGCATATAGTTATCCTCCTCCTCGCCAAGATGAATACGAGTCTGGTTGTTGTCAATACCTACGGTAATGGTGTGTTTGGCAACACCGTTGCTGTCAGTATTGTTGAGGATGTTATCCTCGGTAAGGTCTTTCGCGCAAGATGTGATGAGTAGGGCTGCTGCCAAACCCAACGCTGAAAAAAACTGTTTCATTGTTCGTTGTTTTTTTAAGTTTGACATTAATACTCGCCCCAGCCTTCGCCCTCTTCGGTTGATATACCTGGCAGTGTTGCTGCAAAGCCGCGTTCTAATCTAAAATCATGAAGCTCGAGTGTCGGAGAGATATACACATTTCCCCCCCCCGAAAAAATAAGATTGTTTTTCATATTGTTGGTTATTAATAAGTTCGATAAACTATTCGGTGACAAAAATAGTGATAATTATTTAGTTTAAGTGCAAAATAATCACAAAATTATTCTGTCTATCTGTTCAGGCTTCTCTACAATATACTCTGCTTCACACTCCACAAGTTCCTCCCTCGCGCGAAATCCCCAACTTACGCCTATGGAGTGTACCCCTGCAGCGTGAGCAGTCTTGATATCCACACCTGAGTCGCCGACCATATAGGTGTTCTCTGCTGTAGCTCCGCACTGCTCCATTATAAGGTTCAATATGGCAGGGTCGGGCTTGAATGGGAAGCCGTCGCGGTTGCCGTATATCGCTACAAAATGGTATTGTCCAAAGAAGCGCTCTATGAGTCTGTTTGTGCCGGAGTGAAATTTATTAGAAGCCACAGCTATCATAACCTCTGCCTCTGTTAACCTCTTGAGGAGCGCCTCAATACCAGGATATGGGGTTGTATGGAGGTCAATGTTTTGGAAGTAGTGCTCCACAAAGTCGGCGCGGGCTGCTGCGATATATTCGTCAGTGCGCAGTTGCTCCGGTAGTGCGCGCTCAACAAGACGAGTGATGCCGTTGCCTACAAAGTTGCAGTAGTCCTGGTAACTATGTTGTGGCAGCTGACGCTTAGAGAGCATAAAGTTGCAGCAGGCGGCAAGGTCGCCAATGGTGTTGAGTAGCGTGCCGTCTAAGTCGAAGATTACAAGTTTTTTACCCATTTACAACCTCCTTTTTAACGATTTTGTACCCTATGGCTGCAATGATGATAGAGAGCATCGGACTGATAAGGTTAAATAGACAGTAGGGTAGATAGGTTATTGTAGCCACTCCCAAAACTGTCGACTGTGTCATACCGCACGAGTTCCACGGAATAAGCACCGATGTTACCGTAGCCGAGTCCTCCACCGAGCGGCTTAATAGCCTACCCTCTAATCCACGCTTACGGTAGAGCTCCTCGAAGGTGTTTCCGGTAATTATTATGGCGATATATTGGTCGGCGGTGGTCAAGTTACAGAATATACCTGTTGCTATTGTAGATGAAACAATGCTTACTGTACGCTTAGCAAAGCGCATAAAGAGTCTTGTTAGCGCAGCCAACATACCACTACCTGCCATAACACCACCAAAGCACATGGCGCAGAGTATCAGCCATATAGTATTCATCATACCACCCATACCGCGCGTAGCAACTAACTCGTTAAGCATCGCTTCGCCCGTATCTACGGCTGTGGTGGAGGCGTTGGCTATCATCAGACCCTTAAATGTCGCTAAAGCGTCGTTGCCACCTGCAATTTGATTGACAATCTCTGGCTGTAAGATAACCATAGCTATAGAGGCTAATACGGTGGCGACAAAGAGGGTTATCAATGCCGGCAGCTTGCGCAAGATAAGCAGTACT
The DNA here is from genome assembly GCA_045592005.1 of Alistipes sp. Classification (GTDB taxonomy): domain Bacteria; phylum Bacteroidota; class Bacteroidia; order Bacteroidales; family Rikenellaceae; genus Alistipes. Next base: position 12,432 of record JAZNTY010000015.1, read on the forward strand.
GTAAACACCGGCACCGCTAATAGCCATGGCGAGATATTGAAGCTCCGATGTAGAGTCTCGGAGATTAAGGCTATCTGGCTCTCTGAGTCGGGAGTATGGGTCAAGGAGATGCCGAAAAATACCAATAACGATATACCAAAGGCTGGAACAGTGGTAATCATCATATATCTAATATGCTCAAATAGAGGTACTTTTGAGGCAGCTGAGGCAAGGACGGTGGTGTCCGATAACGCCGAGACTTTATCGCCAAAGTAGGCACCGGAGATTATAGCTCCCGCTATCCACCCCTCGCTAAATCCCATAGCCTTGCCAATACCCATTAGTGCAACACCTATGGTGGCTATTGTTGTCCATGAGGAGCCTGTCGCTAAAGATACCAATGCGCAAATTATGCAGGCAATGCCCAAAAACATCTTTGGGTGGATAATCTCCAAACCATAACATATCAGTGTTGGCACAACGCCGCTGAGCATCCAAGTACCCGATATGGCACCAATAAGCAACAATATTATTATCGCTGAGGCTGAGGTGCGGATATTCTCAATGATAGCCTCCTCTAATGTACTCCACTTACAGCCGCAGAGTAGTATTGCCAACAAAGCAGCTACCGATGCAGCAAAGAGTAACGCTATTTGACTACCGCCTAAGATGGCATCTGTACCGAAACACTTTATTACCAGCGCCAATGTGATAATCAGTACCGCCAATGGAATTGAGGCTATCCAGAGGGGTGTTTGAACCCTGTATTTTGAGAAAAAATTGGCAAATTTCATCTTCATTCTATTTTATGGTGCAAAGATATGTATTTTTTTTATACCTTTGTGCGAAATATCTCGCCCTTGTAGTTCAACGGATAGAACGAAGGTTTCCTAAACCTTAGATAGCAGTTCGATTCTGCTCGAGGGTACTTAGAGGTGGTGCTATAGATGCTTTATGGCTGATTTTCAGTTGATTAAGTGATGGACAACTGCCTATATAACAATAACAGAGGGTGCCAACTTAGATGTTGGCACCCTCTTGAATTTTTGTAGTAAAGTAATTACTCAGCAGGAGCTGGTGCTGGAGCCTCAGCTGGAGCCTCAGCAGGAGCCTCAACAACCTCAGCAGGAGCCTCAGCAGGGCAACCTGCGCACTCAGGAGCCTTCTCGCACTGCTCGCAAGCAGCAGGCTCGCATGCCTCACACTTCTTCTTATTATTGTTACCTGCGCAGCTAACCATTGCAACAGCTGCAACCAATACTACCAACGAAAGAATCTTTTTCATAGTCTTAAATTTTAATGGTTCAACAATTATTGTCACACAAAATTAAAAACTTTTATTATTAATAACAAACTTTTTTGATAAAAAATTACCGGAAAAGTGCATTTTTATTTTGTCAACTCCTCCAAAGGGATGTTTTCGCGCATGATAAAAGCCTTTGGAAAACTCTTTTTTATCTTCTCCAGAAGTATCAAAGCCTCCTCTTTTGTTGTGCAGTTTCCGGCGGCGACCTTGAAATATGGGTTCTCGTAGGTCACATAGCTCTGCTGGTCGGGCATACGCACAGCCAATGTGTCGCGTGCAGCTAAAGCCTCGGAGCGAGCTGTTTGAGAGTTGCTCATAAATATCATTATGCGATAGCCATTGACGGCAGCAGTCTGAGCTGAGGTTGCCTGGGATGCTAATGCTGCGGCATCGCCGTGCTCAGTCACAAGGACTGTTTTGTTTATTGTTGTCAGTGAGTCAACCTTAACGGGGTTGCCAAGCTGCTGCTTAAAGGTATGCAGGTTCTGCGCCGAGAGTGCGGCAGTAAATATTAATGCTGCAAAGAGTGTAAATCGTTTCATCTATTTTACGCTGTATCCTAATTTATTAAGTATTGTGGTTGCGGGCACCTTTTCTGTGCCAATGCTCTTCTTTATACCCATCATCTCTACCGTGGCGTTAAAGGCTATATCGACCCCCTCAAAATTCTTTTCGCTCAATCGTAGTACTAAGGAGATAGCCTTGATTGGGTTGTGGATAGTGATTTCGAGTGGTATATCTATTGAGCTGACCGCTTTTTTTGGCATCGTTACCGGAGCCATAAGTGAGGCGTGCGCTGTGAGTACATCATCCAAATATAGGTCGCCCTCGCCAATGTTGAGTGTTGGTTCATAGGCGGTAAGGTTGCGTACACGCAGAGTTATTACCCAGCCGCCGGAGAGGGAACCTGTGATGTTTTCAATAGCTTCTACCGCAATATCTCGCTTAACCTTCTCGGTAATTTTCTGCTTTGAGCAGCTTGTCGAAAGTATTGCTGTGACAAAGAGGAGAACTATAAAATGGTATATCCTTCGGGTCATAATTTCTGAGCTATGTATATTTGTGCTATGCCGAAGCTTTGACTACGGCGGGTTATGTTATCAAAGCCTGCTGAGGCTATAATCTTCTCAAAAGCCTCAGGATTTGGGAAACTGTCTACCGAGTTGGGTAGATACTCATATGCCGAGCGGTTGTGGGAGATAAGACCTCCTACCCACGGCAGTACCTTGTGTGAATATATGCGGTAGAGCCAGCCGATAAAGCGATTTGTGGGGTTTGAGAACTCCAAAATCACGAGATGACCACCGCTGCGTATTACTCTGTGTAGCTCCTTGAGGCAGAGTTCCTTATTTTCAAAATTACGAATACCAAAGGCTATAGTTACGGCATCCACACTCTCAGATGGCAACTCAAGGCTCTCGGCATTGCCCTCCATAAGAGTTATGCGCTCATCAAGCCCCTGCTTAGTAACCTTTTGGCGAGCAACCTCCAACATCTCTGGCGAGAGGTCCACGCCACAGATGGTCGAAGAGTCAATCTTTTTAGCCATAGCTATTGCTAAGTCGCCGGTGCCGGTGGCAATATCGAGTATTCGAGTTGCTCCAAGACGACGAAGGTGGCGTACTACGCGGCGGCGCCAAATTTTATCTATCGACAGCGATAGAATATGGTTCAGGCGGTCGTATGTTGGAGCAATGTCGTCAAACATCTGCTTCACGCTCTGTGTTTTTGGTTCTGCACTATTCATCACTATTCATATTTTACAGCCTCACTTGGCTCTATGCGTGACACTATCATCGTAGAGGCAAAGAGGAGGGTCAGTATTGCTGCTGCAAAGATAATATTTATTATCATAACCTCAGCAACACCAATAGAAACGGGAACTTGGGTTACAAAGTATGCCGAGGCATCAAGTTTTATTACGCCTATATATTTTTGTATCAAAATCAACACTATTGCCACGCCATTGCCCCAAACCATACCTCTACCCACAATAGTGGCAGCCTGATAGAGAAATATGCGCCTAATCTTGTTGTTTGCCATACCTAAACTTTTGAGTATGCCCACCATATGAGTACGCTCAAAGAGTAGTATCAGCATGGCAGTAATCATATTAAACAGTGCCACAATAAACATAATCACGGTTATTACCGTCGCGTTTATATTATGGGTATCTAACCAGGCAAAGATGTTGGCAAACAGCTCCCTTGCCGACACTGCCGAGAGATTTTCGCTACCCTCATACTCCTCAAAAAGCAACATATTTATTTGGTCCGCCACACTCTGTGGGTCGTAGTCGTCGGCTACTCGTATTTCAAAACCCGAAACGGTGTGGCTCTGCCAGCCGTTGCTCTTCTGAACATTGCGTATGTCGGAGAATAGTATGGCTATAGGGGTGTGCCCCATAGGACGATAGGTGCCACAGACCTTAAATAACTCTGTCTCAGGAAGCCCCTCAGTTGCTATGTTGAGCAGTTCCACCCTTTGACCAACTTTGACCCTCAATTTGTCGGCAACCTCTTGTGGCAGTAGTAGCTCTTTACGCCTGCCCTCTGCCATTTGTGGCAGGGCGCCATCAACTATGGCAGTAGCTAAAGCTTTATTATTAAAGGAGTCAATACCCTTGACCACCACACCTGTAGAGGCTGTCTCGGAACGCAATATGCACCCCCTCATGGCATAAGGAGATATGCTCTCAATTCCTTGCGTTTTGGCAAAAATCTTATCTATGCCGCCGTGACTGTCAATAGGTCGGATTTCAGCTCCATATATCGCCGCTAAGTCAGTTACGGTAATATCTGCTGATAGGTCGCGTATAGTGTTGTGTATCTGTTTCTTAAAGCCTGCTACAACGGCAATGGTTATTATCATTACGGCAATACTCACTGCCACAGCTAATGTGGCAATGGTAACCATTGTACTTTGGGTTGAACTTTTACTTTTTGCCGTGCGGCGAGCTATAAACAGAGGTAAATTCATCGCTTAATACAGGACCTTGTCCTCCTTCTCTCTCCATAACCTGAAGCCCTCAAGAGCCTTGTCGCGCATAAAGTTTATGCAGGGTATTGTGCGCTCGGTGTTGCTGAGAGCAATCTGGTCATAGATAAATGAGTCGTCAAAATCTATTTCTTTGGCATCCTGCTTAGTATTGCCGTAGAGTATCCTCTCTACGCCAGCCCAATAGAGGGCACTCAGACACATAGGGCAGGGCTCACATGAACTATATACAGTGCATCCGGTCAATTTAAAATTTTTCAATTTGGCACATGCGGTGCGTATGGCATTGACTTCGGCATGTGCTGTGGGGTCGTAGTTTGCTGTTACGCGATTTGTGCCAGTGGCGATAACCTCGCCATCTCTGACAATCACAGCCCCAAAGGGTCCACCACCATTTGCAACATTTTCTATTGATAAATCAATAGCTATCTGCATAAACTTTGCATCTTTGGATGTGAAAATAGTCTTAGTCATAGTGCAAATTTATATAAAAAATTTGTAACTTTGCGCGTAAATCGATTTTTTTAATTTGTCAACACTATGTTTACATTGCTTCAATCTCACTATCAGCAGGACTCGTCAGCATTGCTCACAAACTTGACAACCTCTGAGGCATTCTTTCTTATAATCATTATCGCTGTTTTGGGTATGATTGTTCAAGGTCGCTTGCGTTCCGTGTTCAATAAATATTCCAATGTGTGGCTTAGCAATGGAATGACCGGTGCCGAAATAGCAGCCAAGATGCTCCGTGACCACAATATTCACAATGTGCGCATAACCCATGTTGCAGGTCAGCTTACAGACCACTACAACCCCGCTACGCTGACGGTAAATCTCTCTGAGGCGGTCTATTCGGGTCGCTCTATCGCTGCTGCTGCGGTAGCTTGTCACGAATGTGGTCACGCTATTCAGCATGCTGAGGGTTATGCCCCATTGCAGTTGCGCTCTTCGCTTGTACCGATAGTAAACTTTGCCTCTACTGCTGCACAATGGATAATTATCCTCGGTCTTATTATGATGAGTGTCTCCGGAAGCGCGGTGGTTTGCTGGATAGGTGTGGCTATGATTGCTATGTCGGCAGTCTTCTCTATAGTCACTTTGCCTGTGGAGTATAACGCCTCGGACCGCGCTTTGGAGTGGTTGTCATCAACCCGTACCCTTACCTCTTCTGAGATGGATGGGGCAAAAACCTCTTTGCGCTGGGCGGCACGCACATATCTTGTTGCGGCGCTGTCTGCTATAGCATCCCTGCTTTACTATATTGCACTTATTAACAACAGAAGAGATTAAAACTATGAGAAGAAGCCTAACCCTTGTAATGATACTGCTTGTGGCTGTAGCTGTTGCTACGGCTCAGCAGGCAAAGTATGTATTTGTGTTTATTGGCGACGGTCTGGGTATCAACCAAATTCGTGGCACCGAGATATACAATGCCGCCATCCATCCCCAGATGCCTAATCAGGGGGCGTTGAGCTTTAGTCGCTTTCCTCTCCGGTCTTATGTTACTAACCACTCTGCCAGCTCTTGTGTTACAGACTCTTCAGCGGCAGCTACAGCTATTGCCGCAGGAGTAAAGACTGTCAATGGCTATATGGGTGTAGATGCTCAAAAGCGTAGTGTTAAAAATATAGCTGAACTCGCTGCTGAACGAGGTATGAGGACGGGCGTTATAACCAATGTAGCTATCAACCACGCTACGCCAAGTGCCTTTTATGCCCACAATGAGTCTCGCCGTAACTATGGCGAGATATTCGACCAACTTCTCAACTCGGAGGTTGATTTTGCTGCCGGTTCAACCATCCTTTACCGCAAGCAGAGCGGACTTATGCCTAAGGATTATGTTGAGAAGGCTAAGCGTGCCGGTATGAAGGTGTTGCAGGACCCTCAGGCGGCTGCAAAGGTGCGCGGTAAGCGTGTGTTGCTGCTCTCGGATTCGCTTGACCGTAAATCTTTACGCTATGCGATAGACCGTACAGATAAGGACCATACTATCGTTGATTATACCTCTGCGGCGCTCAATTACCTTGAACGCGAGTCTAAAAATGAGGGCTTCTTCCTAATGGTGGAGGCGGGGCATATCGACTATTGTTGCCATGATAATGATGCCGTGACGACTTTTGAGGAGGTGAACGACCTCTCGGAGTCGGTAGCTTTGGCTTTGGAATTTTATGCGAAGCATCCGAATGAGACGCTTATTGTTGTTACTGCCGACCACGAAACGGGCGGTCTGTCTATCGGTTATACAAACTATAAGATGAACCCGGAGCGTTTGGCGTGGCAGAAGACCTCGATGGAGGCACTGACTCACAAGATGCAACATATGCGTAAGATTGGCAAAACCTCATGGGACGATATGGTCGAGCTGCTGAAGGCAGAGTTAGGCTTGTGGAGCCATGTTAAGTTGCGCAGTAAGGATGAAACAGCTTTGCGCCGCGCCTTTGAGAAGAACTTTGTCAAGGATGGCGAGAAGGTTGTCGGTCTTTATACTACCAATGAAAAGATGGCATCGTTGGCTATCCAGATACTCAACAAACGAGCTTATTATAATTGGATAAGCTTGGCACACACAGGAATGCCGGTGCCTCTCTATGTCAAGGGCGCAGGTGTTGAACACTTTGTAGAGTGCTATGATAATACCGATATCCCTAAGTGTATTGCTAAGGCGTTGGGTACGGAGTTAAATAACTAACCTATGGAACAACTTACCTTTGACGAGCGTCTATTTCTACTGCTCAACTTTGATGGCGGAGCAGTTGTGGATTGGTTAATGACCGCCATCTCAGGTACCATTATATGGATACCGCTCTACCTCTATATCGCTTGGCGTGTGCAGCGGAAATATGGTTGGAAGAGTTTGGCTGCTTTTGTTGTATGCTTAGCGTTGGCTATGGCTATGGCAGATATGCTGTGTGGCATCTTTAAGCATACCGGACTGCTAAAAAATCTGTGGGCAGACTTTCCGGCGCGCAATCGTCCGATGTTTGATATGGCAGTGCGTGATATGGCGCATGTTGTTTCGTATGCTCACGGTCCATATGGAACAGTCTCGGCGCACGCTGCAACAACAGCGGCTATGGGAGTGCTTTCGGCGCTGATAATCGGTGGTCGCGGCTATAGCTGCTTTATCGCCTTTGTGGTGCTGTTGATAAGCTATTCGCGCATCTATTTGGCTTGCCACTTCCCTCTCGATATTGTTTTGGGTCTTGTCGTGGGTCTAATTTCGGGTTGGGGGCTCTATCTTTTGTGGCGAAAACTTGATAATCTGCTTAAAAACAACTAAATTTGCGCGCTTTTTTTGATGAAATTATAAAATAGATAGATATGATTGAACATCTTAGTGAACAGGAGCAGTTGCGCCGCAAGTCCCTTGCTGCACTGCGTGAGGCGGGCATTAACCCCTATCCGGCAGAGCGTTTTGATGTAAACGCTACTGCGCACTCTATTGCTGAGGGTTTTGATGCCAATCCGGACAATTTCCAGAGTGTAACTATTGCCGGTCGTATGATGAGCCGCCGTATTATGGGTAGCGCGTCGTTCTTTGAACTTCAAGACCATACAGGTCGTATTCAGGTCTATATCCGCCGCGATGATATCTGTCCAGAGGGCGAACCTACTCTGTATAACACGGTTTTCAAGAAGCTGCTTGATATTGGTGACTTTATTGGCGTTGAGGGCTTTGCTTTCCGTACAAATACCGGAGAGTTGTCTGTGCACTGCCGTAAGTTTACCGTTCTGTCAAAGTCTATCCGCCCACTGCCAATCGTTAAGGAGAAGGATGGTCAGCAATTTGATGCCCTTACCGACCCAGAGGTGCGCTACCGTCAGCGTTATGTAGACCTTGTGGTAAATCCAAAGGTTAAGGATGTCTTTGTAAAGCGTGCAAAGATTATCGCTACTATGCGCCAGTACTTCAACGAGCACGGTTGCCTTGAGGTTGAGACCCCTATTCTTCAGCCAATTCCGGGTGGTGCATCGGCTCGTCCATTTATCACTCATCACAACGCATTGGATATTGACTTCTATATGCGAATAGCTACTGAGCTATACCTCAAGCGTCTTATCGTGGGTGGCTTTGATGGTGTGTATGAGTTTGGTAAGAACTTCCGTAACGAGGGTATGGATAGAACTCACAACCCAGAGTTTACTTGTATGGAGATTTATATCGCCTACAAGGACTACCGCTGGATGATGGAGTTTACCGAGAATATGCTTGAGCGCATTGCTCTTGCTGTGAACGGCACTACCGAGGTTGAGATTGACGGCAAGACAATCTCTTTCAAGGCTCCATTCCGTCGCCTAACGATGACCGACGCTATTTTGGAGAAGACAGGGTATGATATCACAGGTCAAAACGAGGCTCAGCTTCGTGAGGCTTGCGCACGACTCAATGTTGAGGTTGATGATACAATGGGCAAGGGTAAACTTATTGACGCTATCTTTGGTCAGTACTGTGAGGGCGACCTTGTTCAGCCTACATTTATCTGCGACTACCCAATAGAGATGTCTCCACTCTGCAAGCGTCACCGCGATAATCAAGACCTTACAGAGCGCTTTGAGCTCTTTGTTGCGGGTAAGGAGCTCTGTAACGCATACTCGGAGCTTAATGACCCTATTGACCAGCTTGAGCGCTTCCAGGAGCAGATGCGACTCTCGGAGCGTGGCGATGACGAGGCTATGTTTATTGATATGGACTTTGTTCGCGCACTGGAGTATGGTATGCCAAACTGCTCTGGTATGGGTATGGGTATTGACCGTCTGACAATGTTTATGACCGGTCAAACATCTATTCAGGATGTGCTCTTCTTCCCAACTATGCGCCCGGAGAAGAAGGTTGTTGCCGATGCTGCTGAGGTATATACCAATGCTGGCGTACCTGCCGAGTGGGTTGAGACTATCCAGAAGATGGGCTACATCACCCTTGAGGCATTCGCAGGCACAGCAAAGAGTGGCGGTATGAAACTCTTTAACGACCTCTGCGGCTTCAACAAGAAGAACAAGCTCGGTCTGCCAACAGCAGAGATTAAGGCGTGGATTGAGAGTTTGTCTTAACATTTTGTTGCAGTAGTGCCTATGCAATCTTATGGTGGCGACATAGTAATATATCAAGCTGTAGATGGACAAACTGAATTAGAAGTCCATTTAGAGGGCGAAACGGTGTGGCTATCACAAGCGCAGATGGCAGAGCTGTTTGATAGAGATAGGACAGTAATCGGCAAGCATATATCCAACATATACAGGGAGAAAGAGCTTGATAGAGATACCACATGTGCAAAATTTGCACATATGGGTAACGAGACAGATCAGGTCTATGAGACGACACTCTACTCTCTTGATGTTATAATATCTGTTGGGTATAGAGTAAAGTCACATAGAGGAACTCAGTTCCGAATGTGGGCAAACAAGGTTCTTAAAGAGTATCTGATAAAGGGATATGCAGTAAATAGCAATGTGCAGGTTGAGCAATTAGAGGAGTTGAAGCGTACGATTGCCATAATGCGTAATGTTATTTTAGAAAAGAGTGTCTCTAAGTCTGAGGCTTTGGGCTTATTGCGAGTAATTAGCGATTTTGCCTATGGACTTGATACCTTGGATAGGTACGACTATCAACAATTGGAAATCTCTGATACAACAGTAGAAGAGATTTATAGAGCTACATATAGTAGCGCAAAAGAGGCGTTGCAAACCTTGAAAGAGAAGTTTGGAGCCAGTGAATTGTTCGGTAGAGAGAAAGATGAATCTTTCCGTAGTACAATGGGGGCTATATATCAGACCTTTAACGGAAAAGATCTCTATCCAAGCATTGAGGAGAAGGCGGCAAATCTCCTCTATTTGACAGTTAAGAATCACTCGTTTAGTGATGGCAATAAGCGCATTGCTGCATTTTTGTTCTTGTGGTTTTTAGAGAAAAATGGCATTCTCTACCGAGAGGATGGCTCTCGACTACTTGATAATAATACTTTAGTGGCTCTTACGCTGATGATTGCTCAGAGTAGAACAGAGGAGAAGGATGTTATGACAAAGGTTGTTGTAAATCTGATAAACAAGAAGAATTAACATTGTTTCATTAAAATTAAATATTTATTATGGCAAGAAAGAAGATTGTTGCAGGTAACTGGAAGATGAATACTCTGCCTGCAGAGGGTGTTGAGCTGGCAAAGAATGTTGTTGCTGGTCGTGGCGAGGTTTGCGAGTGTGTAAACTTTATCGTTTGCCCTCCATTTACACACCTCTCACAGGTAGTTGAGGCTGTTAAGGGTTCAGATATCGCTGTAGGCGCACAGGACTGCGCAACTGAGGCAAAGGGTGCTTATACCGGCGAGATTGCTGCTTCAATGATTGCAGCTCTGGGTTGTAAGTATGTTATCCTCGGTCACTCTGAGCGTCGTCAGTACTATGGCGAGACCTCTGAGACTCTGAACAAGAAGATGGTTCAGGCTTACGCTAACGGTCTTACCCCTATCTACTGCGTAGGTGAGAGCCTTGAGGAGCGTAAGGCAGGTAACCACTTTGCAGTTTGCAAGGCTCAGATTGAGGAGGTTGTTTACAACCTTACTGAGGAGCAGTTCGCTAACCTTGTTATCGCTTACGAGCCTGTTTGGGCTATCGGAACCGGTGAGACAGCTACAGCAGAGCAGGCTCAGGAGATTCACGCATATATCCGCGAGGTTCTGGCTGCAAAGTTCGGCGCAGCAGCTGCTGAGTGCCCAATCCTCTATGGTGGCTCTTGCAAGCCTTCAAACGCTGCAGAGATCTTCGCTAAGGAGGATGTAGGCGGTGGTCTTATCGCTGGCGCAGCTCTTAAGGCAGAGGATTTCCTTCCTATTGGAGAAGGATTTTAACCTTTAGCCATTGGCCATTAGCTAT
>JAZNTY010000016.1:0-11768 GCA_045592005.1 Alistipes sp.
CCGTCTATTACAGCTCTTTTCGGACGGTATTCAGCGTCTGTATATAGATGGTCAAATAACTCTATTAGAGGAGTTTATACCTACCATAAACGCCAGCACAACCATAGATGGAATATATGTTATCGTAGACCGCATAAAGGTCGCCTCGGATGACGACACACTAAACCGTATGCGCGAGTCGATATCGGGCGCTTTCGGATACGGCACCAACAGCTGCGTGGTTATCCATGAGGACAAAATTGTCGAATTCTCGGCACTAATGAACACCGACGGCATTGAGTTTGAGCGCCCTACTGAGCACCTATTTGGGTTCAACAACCCTATAGGCGCCTGTCCTGTATGTGAGGGCTTTGGCAAGGTTACAGGCATAGACGAGAATTTAGTGGTACCCGACAAATCTCGCTCCATTTTTGATAATGCTATAGCCTGCTGGCGTGGAGATAGCATGAGCCGTTACCGCGACCAACTTGTCAAGAACGCCTACAAGTTCGACTTTCCGATACATGAGCCATATCACAAACTCACTGAGCAGCAACGACGACTGCTCTGGACCGGCAACGAGTACTTCGAGGGGCTAAACGCATTTTTCGACTACTTAGAGCGCAACAAGCACCATCGCCGTAACCAATTTGGCATACTCAAGGCTCGATATGTGGGTAAGACCCTCTGCCCAGTCTGCAATGGCGCACGACTTAAAGCCGAGGCGCTCTATGTCAAGGTGGGTGGCAAGGATATAGCACAGCTTGCCAATATGACTGTCGATACTCTTATCGACTTTTTCAACTCGCTGACCCTCGACCAAACCGATAGCGTTACAGCTCAGCGCATACTCTTAGAGATTAACAACCGCCTCAAATATCTCAGCGATGTGGGACTTGGTTACCTCACTTTGGACCGCACGAGCCAAAGCCTCTCCGGTGGCGAGAGTCAGCGTATAAACCTCTCTACATCGCTTGGTAGTAATCTTACAGGTTCGCTCTATATCCTCGATGAGCCCAGCATAGGACTGCATCCGCGTGATACTCAGCGCCTAATAACAGTTCTCAAGCAACTCCGAGACTTGGGTAATACCGTTATTGTCGTCGAACACGAAGAGGAGATAATCTCCGCTGCCGACTTTATTGTCGATATGGGTCCTTTAGCTGGCGAAAATGGCGGCGAGGTAGTCTACTGCGGCGAATATAAAAACCTCTGTCAGCAAGCCATAAATAGTCTTACCGCCGATTACCTATGTGGCAGGAAGAGCATCAATCCACCTGTAGCTACTCGCTCCTGGAGTAACTACATTACCATCAACTCAGCCCGCGAAAACAACCTCAAAAATATCACTGTAAAGCTCCCTTTAGGCGTTATAACCTGCATTACAGGCGTTAGCGGCTCTGGTAAAAGTTCACTTGTCAAAGACATACTATACCCTGCACTAAGCCGTATAATCAACGGCGGTGGAGCCATGCCTGGTGACTGTGACGGCATCAGCGGCGATATATCGCTTATCCGCGGCGTGGAGTTGGTTGACCAAAACCCTATCAGCAAGTCCTCGCGCTCAAATCCTGTAACATATCTCAAAGCATACGACCATATACGCCGACTATTCGCCGAACAACCATACGCCCAGCGTACATCTATCCCCGCAGCACACTTCTCGTTCAACAACTCCGGCGGTCGATGTGAACAGTGTCTTGGCGAGGGTACTATAAAGATAGGTATGCAGTTTATGGCTGATGTTACCCTTACCTGCGATGCTTGTTCAGGTAAGCGTTTCAAACCCGAAATACTCGACATCAAATACCGCAACAAAGATATCAACGACATCCTCAATATGAGCGTCGAGGAGGCTGTCAACTTCTTCAGTGCCGACGACAATAGACTATGCAAAAACATCGTCACATCCCTCACACCTCTACTACAAGTCGGCTTGGGATACCTTAGACTCGGTCAATCCTCTTCAACACTCTCCGGCGGCGAAAGTCAACGAATAAAACTTGCTTCATTCCTCTCTGCCCAAAACCATAAGTCCGGTATGCTCTTTATCTTTGATGAGCCAACCACCGGACTCCATTTTCACGATATAAAACTGCTTCTTAAGGCGTTTAATAGCCTCGCTGATAACGGACATACTGTAGTTATTGTCGAACATAATATGGATGTAATAAAGTGCGCCGACCATATCATTGATTTAGGTCCTGAAGCTGGCGATAGGGGAGGAGAGATAGTCTTTGAGGGTAAGCCCACTGAACTATTAGAGTGTAAATCAAGTCATACAGCGCATTATCTCAAGCAACACATAAAATGATAAAAGAGGAGTTCTATACCTACACCCTGCCTAACGGCATACGAGGCATACACCGCAACATCGTCAGTGGTGCCGCTCGTTGTGCGCTTATCATCAATGCTGGCAGTCGTGACGAGCTAAGCTCTGAGTACGGCATAGCCCACTTTACTGAGCACGGACTATTCAAGGGCACAGCGCATCGTAAGGCGTACCAAGTAAACTGCCGACTTGAAAACCTCGGTGGAGAACTCAACGCCTTTACCTCAAAGGAGGAGACGACAATTCATGCCACTGTACTGCGTAGCGACATAAGCAAGGCTATAGAGCTTATTGCCGACATAGCCTTTAACTCGACATTCCCAGACAAGGAGTTAGACAAGGAGCGTGAAGTGATTATCGACGAGATAAATACCTACAAAGACTCGCCTATGGATATGATTTACGACACCTTTGAAGATATGCTCTTTGAAGGTTCGGAGCTGGGACACAACATCTTAGGGCGCAAACAAGGGCTTATGCGCCACAATAGCGCCGCCCTTCACCGCTTTGTTAATCGCACTTATACTACCGACCAAATGGTCTTTGCAACAATCGGTAATATCAGCAATAGCCGTATCGAACAGCTCTCTAACCGATACTTGGGAGGCTATCCTGCTACCCACCGTAGCTACTCACGACTCTCACCAGCTCAGTATCAGCCCTTTGAAAAATTGGTCCGCAAACATACCCACCAGACCCACTGCATCATAGGCAATCGCGCATACTCAATTGCCGAGGATAAACGCCTACCATTCTCGCTGCTAATCAATATATTAGGTGGTCCATCGGCTAATTCTCGCCTCAATATCGCTGTACGCGAGCGCAACGGACTGTCGTATAATATTGAGGCTCTCTATACCCCTTATTCCGACTGCGGTATGGCGCTGATTTATTTTAGTTCCGAACACAACAATAGCGACCTATGCCGCGAAATTATCGCTTCACAAATCGCCAAACTGCAAAATAACCGCCTTACTACCCGTCAGCTATCTATGGCTAAACGCCAATATATCGCCCAAATGACTATCGCCACCGAAAACAACGAGGGCTATATGCTCGGTATCGGGCGTAGTTTGCTGGTTCATAACCAAATCGATACCTTAGAAGAGGCGTATAAAAAAATTAACGCCGTCACAGCATCGCAAATTATGGATGTGGCAAATGAAATATTTACCAACAACTCAATACTTATATATCAATAACTTACACTAACCACATCAATGACAGATTTAGATAAATATATCGAGGCTCACACCACGCCTCAGGAGCCACTTTTTAGACAACTTGAGCGCCAAACCTACCTACAAGTACTCAACCCACGAATGATTTCGGGACATATTCAGGGCAAGCTATTAGAGATGCTTGTGCGTATGCTGCGCCCAAAACATATCCTTGAAATAGGCACCTTTACAGGCTACTCGGCTCTCTCCATGGCAGCAGGACTCGACCAAACAGGAGATATCGACACCTTTGAAGTCGATGACGAGCTCGAACCTCTTATTCTCGACTTCTTCAGCCGCTCCCCATACGGCGAGCGCATTACCCTACATATCGGCTCAGCTCTTGATGCAGCACCAAAGCTGGAGAAAATCTATGACTTGGTCTTTATCGACGGTGATAAGCGCGAGTACTGTGACTACTACAATATGCTCTTTGACAACCACTTAGTCCACAGTGGCAGTTGGATATTGGCAGATAATATTCTCTGGTATGGCAAGGTCGCAACCCCTATAGCTAAGGGCGACAAGCAGACACAAGGTATTGTCGATTTCAACAACTTAGTCCTTAACGACTCGCGCGTAGAAAATGTTATCCTTCCTCTGCGCGACGGTCTAAATCTAATCAGGGTTAAGTAGTGGTTAAATTGGGTTGTTTTCAACAACTCAAGAGAGATACTCCATTTGGTATTTTGAGGAATTTTTATTAATTTTGCACGATAAATATTTTTTTGTAAAACATTACACAAAAACATACTTACTATGGCAATAAACATCAAGCTTTCGGCGTTAATGGCAAAGAGGCGCATTACGCTAACAGAGCTGGCTGAGAAGATTGGTATTACGCAAGCCAACCTCTCCATACTCAAGACGGGCAAAGGTCGAGCTATACGCTTTTCGACTCTTGAGGCTATTTGCAAGGTTCTCAAGTGTCAGCCTGGCGATATTCTTGAGTTTGGCGACTAATAAAACGAGACCCAAATAAAACCTACTATGCATAAACTACTATCAACACTGTTGTTGGCTATAAGTTGTGTATCTTTGGCATATGGTCAGAGTATGCGCCAAGCTATTGCTGCCAATGCAGACTTAGCTGCCGGCATCTACACCGCCTACACCGTTACTGAACAGATAGCCACCCCTGCACCACGCGGTTTTAAGCCATTTTACATCTCTCATTATGGTCGTCATGGTTCTCGTAACCAAACTGCGCCTGAGAAATATACCCGTCCCGTGGAGCTATTGGAGAGAGCTGAGAAAGATGGCAAACTGACCGACTTAGGTGCCGATGTATTGAAGCGTGTGCGTATTATAGCCAAAGATGCCTATATGCGTGAGGGAGATTTAACCACAGTAGGAGAGAGGGAGCATCGCGGCATTGCAGAGCGTATGATGTGGACATATCCAGAGGTATTTAAGAATAAGCAAGCTCGCCACATCAATTGTTTTTCGACTCAATCTACCCGCTCTATTTTAAGTATGGCCGCCTTTACTGAGCGTCTAAAGGAGATTGACCCACAACTCAGTATCTCTCGTTATGCAAGTGCTCACGACTTCTATTTTACCCGTCCGGACAAGGGTTTGAATGTCATCTACAAAGAGGCTCGTAAGGTAGCTTTTGAATATCAAAAAGCCAACACTAAGGACGAGGCATTTATCCGCCGACTTTTTACAGACTTTGAGTATGCTAAAGAACAGATATGCCGCATCTACCAGAGCGATGGCACTTATGCCTTTATGGGTAATATGCACGACTTGGCTATGATTATCCAAAACTGCGATACCCTACAGACTCTTGGACTTACTCTGCACGATATCTTTACCGATGACGAGCGTTATCAGATGTGGAGTCTCTTCAACATTCGCCGTTACCTGACTTACGGACCGTCAGCCGACTATGGTGCTCTCCGCACAGCCGACGGCAAGCCGTTGTTGAAAGATATCATTGACCGCGCCGATAGAGTTATCTCAGGCGAGGATAGTGAGGAGATTGCTACGCTCCGTTTTGGTCACGACTCCTATATAATACCACTCTTAGCCCTTTTGCGTGTCGAGGGTTGCGACGGCTCAATACCGTTTTCGGAGATAGAGCGCCTGCCTGAGGTATGGTGCGACAGCCGTATAACCTCAATGTCTGTAAATGTGCAGTTTATATTCTTCCGCAACAAGCAGGGCGAGGTATTGGTAAAGCTGCTTCACAGCGAAAAGGAGGTTAAGATACCACTACAGACAGATATCTTCCCATTCTACAGGTGGGACGATTTCCGCAACTACTGCCTTGAGTTATGCAAGGAGTAAGATAACAAGTAAACCCATTAAAAACAGTTCTATACGATGAAAAGATTATTAATGTCAGCACTTGCAGTTATGGCTGCATTTGTAGCGGTTGCTCAGTTTAGCAACCAACCTGCGCTACCTGTTATTCCCCAGGACCCAGCAGTAAGAGCAGGTAAGTTGGAGAACGGTATGAAGTACTATATCCGTCACAACGACAAACAGAAGGGTCTTGCCGACTTCTATATCATCCACAATGTTGGTGCTATCCAGGAAGATGACAACCAGCAGGGTTTGGCTCACTTCCTTGAGCACATGGCATTAAACGGCACAAAGAACCTACCAGGAAAGATGCTTATTGAGTACCTTGAGAAGATTGGTGTTAAGTTTGGAGCTAACCTCAATGCAGGTACCTCTTGGGATTATACTCAGTACCTTGTTAAGGATGTTCCGGTAGCTCGTCAGGGTGTTATCGACACAGCGTTGCTTATTCTACACGATTGGTCGCACTTTATCACCCTTG
Organism: Alistipes sp.; assembly: GCA_045592005.1. GTDB lineage: Bacteria > Bacteroidota > Bacteroidia > Bacteroidales > Rikenellaceae > Alistipes. Next base: position 6,326 of record JAZNTY010000016.1, read on the forward strand.
ACCACGACGAGATTGACAAGGAGCGTGGTGTTATTCAGGAGGAGTTGCGCACTCGTGACGGAGCATCTTGGCGCTCGACTATCAACCTACTTAAAACCCTCTTTAAGGGTACAAAGTATGAGCACCGCAACCTTATCGGACACCTTGATGGTTTGAAGTCGTTCAGCTACGACGATATCAAGAGTTTCTACCACAAGTGGTATCGTCCCGACTATCAGGCAGTAGTTGTTGTCGGCGATATTGATGTTGATAAGATTGAGGCTCAAGTAAAATCTCTTATGGCAGATATTCCGGCACCAAGTGCAGATGCAGCCACTAAGGAGGTTATTGCCGTACCTAATAACGACGAGCCTATTATATCCGTCTTTGAGGACCCTGAGATGATTGAGAGCGATATATCGCTGTTTATCAAGCGCCCAGCGCTGCCTTTGGAGTATAATAATACCGTTATTGCAGAGCAGTTTGCCCTTATCAACTCTTTGGGTGGCACTATGGCTAATGCTCGTTTGGCAGAGATTGCTACAAAGCCAGATGCACCATTTACCAGCGCTCATATCTCTAACGGCGGTGTAGGCATCTGTCCTACCCTTGACGGTTTGATTTTGGGCGTCAACACAAAGGATGGTGGTCTAAATACCGGCTTTACAGCAGCACTTACCGAACTTGAGCGTATCCGTCGTCACGGTTTTACCGATGGCGAGCTTGAGAGAGCTAAGGCTCAAGTATTGCGTCGTGAGGAGCAGGCTTATGTCAACCGTAACGACCGTATGAATGGTCAGTATGTTCAGCGTTACTTAGCAGCTTTCCGCAGAAATGCAGCCTTCCCTGATGCCGAAATGGAGTGGAAGATGGATAGCGCCCTCATCGCTGAGTTACCTTTGGAGGCTATCAACCAGACCTTCGCTCGATACATTACCGACAACAACAATGTTGTTATAGCCAATGCCCCTAAGAAGGAGGGTGTTGTAAACCCTACTGAGGCTGATATCAAGGCTATTTTGGCAAGTGTACGCGCCTCAGAGATAACTCCTTACAAGGACAATACCGTTAAGGTGCCACTTATCGAAAATACCGACGCCCTTAAGGGTTCAAAGGTTAAGAAGAGCAGCAACAACGAGTTGCTTGGCACTACTGAGTGGACTTTGAAGAATGGTATTAAGGTTGTTGTTAAGCCTACCACTTTCAAAGCTGACGAGGTTAGCATCCATATGGTTGCACAGAGCGGTGTAAGTAACCTTACAGACGAGGATTACTACACCGGCAAGTACATGCCAATGGCTATGAGTCAGATGGGCGTTGGTAAGTTCTCTTCTACAGAGCTTCGCAAGCAGCTCTCTGGCAAGAGTGCATCCACCGCAGTATCTCCAGATGACTACACTACAACTATCGTTGGTAGCGGTTCTCCAAAGGACCTTGAGACCATTATGCAACTTCTCTACCTCCGCTTTACTGCTCCACGCTTCAGCGAGGATGACTTTAAGGCTACTATGAGTCAGTATATCAGTTATGTAGAGAATCTGAAGAGCAACCCAGACTTCAAGGCCTCTTCAGAGCAGCTCAAGAGCCTCTATAACAACCACTACCGCCGTCAGCAGATTTCTACCGAGGTGCTTAACTCTATTAAGTATGAGCGTCTGGAGCCTATCTACCGTGCTCTTACCGCTAACGCTGCAGATTATACAGTCTATATCGTTGGTAATGTAAATCTTGAGACTCTTCAGCCAATGGTTGAGAAGTATATCGGTAGCCTTCCTACAAAGAAGAAACTGACAAAGCGTCTTGATGACGGTATTCGCTACGCTAAGGGCGAGATTGTTAATGACTTTAAGCACCCTATGCAGCAGCCAAAGGTTAGCGTATGTCGTATCTACACTGGCGAGATTGAGTACAACCTTGAGAACTCTGTAACAATGAACTTCCTGAAGGATATCCTTCGTTCACGCTACACAGTATCTATCCGCGAGGAGAAGGGTGGCACTTATGGCGTAGGTGTTGGTAGTTCTGTAGACGCACTGTATAATCCTACATACCAGCTTGTTATTCAGTTTGATACTAACGAGAAGATGGCAGATGAGCTTTCAGAAATCGTTGTTGCCGAGCTTAAGGAGATAGCAGCTAACGGTCCAAAGAGTGAGGACCTTGAGAAGGTGCGCGAGTATATGATTAAGGAGTGGAACAACCGCCTTGTTCAGAATGGTGCTTGGATGAACTACATCTACCAGTACTACACCTATGGCGATGCAATGAACCGCGTAGCTAACTACGAGAACATTGTTAAGGCTATGACTGCTGAGAAGATTGCCACTTTAGCCGCTAAGATTTTGGCAGACAACAATATGACTTATGTCGTTATGCGCCCTGCTAAATAGTACCGCAACATATTACTATAAGTACCAGCACATTACATAAAGCTGCGTACCAAACCCAAAGGGTATCTATTCTTCGCAAACTTTTTGCAGATAGATACCCTTTTGTTTTAGTCTATTTTAGCGATTTTTTTGCTCACCTTAGCATAATTTAGGAAAAAATGTTTATCTTTGTGTTTTAATACGATAGATAGAGAAAAACGCACAATATGTTTGATAACAACAAGATAAAGATAGGCATCACTCAGGGCGACACAAACGGTATTGGCTGGGAGGTTATCCTCAAAGCTTTATCGCACCCTCTGATGTTGGAGCTCTGCACACCGGTGGTATATGGTACTCGTATGGCTGCGGAATTTTACCTTTCGCGCCTTAAGCAGCGTGGGGTAGAGTTATCGCCTAAGTTTCACTACTGCGACTCAGCGCAGCACGCCCGCTTTGGTGTAATAAACTTTGTCGAAGTAGGCTCTAAAGAGCTCAAGATAGAGTCTGGCAAGGCTACGGTAGAGTCTGCTCAAGCAGCAATCGCAGCTTTGGAGGTCGCTTCAGAGGAGCTTTTGGAGGGCGATATTACTGCAGTTGTTACCGCTCCGATAAATAAGGAGGCTATGGATGCTGCAGGGTTCGGTTATACGGGTCACACCGAGTATTTTGCTTCAAAGGCTGAGGGCGAGGCTACGATGATAATGTGCTCAGAGTTGTTGCGTGTAGCTTTGGCGACGATACATATACCTGTAGAGCAGGTTCCGGCAGCACTTAACACCGAGGCTCTTGCGGCGCAGTTAGTGGCTCTTCGTGGCACTCTTAAGGCTGATTTTGGCATTGTAGAGCCACGCATAGCCGTACTCTCGCTCAATCCACATAGCGGCGAAGGTGGACTATTAGGTTCCCAAGAGCAAGATATTATCCGTCCAGCCATAACCCAGGCTTTTGAGCAGGGAGTTTTGGCTTTTGGTCCTTTTTCAGCAGATGGGCTCTTTGCCAGCGGCGAGTATAAGAGATACGATGCTATTTTGGCGATGTACCACGACCAGGGCTTGATACCTTTCAAGACACTCTCGCCTGATGGTGTAAACTTTACGGCAGGATTGGATATTGTCCGCACCTCTCCGGATCACGGCGTAGCATATGATATTGCAGGGCAGGGCATTGCCGATGCTCAGTCGATGCGTAATGCTATATATACAGCTACCGATATCGTCCGTAGTCGTGAGGCTTACGGTCGTTGGAGTCGTCATCCGTTAGAGCGTTTTGAGCGCGAGAAGGGTAGAGATATGTCAATGAAGGACATCAAGGTTCCGGAGGGCGAAATTGAAGATTAGACAATAAGCACAGCTGAGCAGTAATCCGTCTCGTTATTGTGGAGCTGCGAAGGTGCAAAATATAAACAATTAAAAAAGTGAAGAGAATTATGGTTAAAGTAACCTTTCCCGATGGCTCTGTAAGAGAGTATGCAGCGGGAACAACTGCTTACCAGGTAGCGGAGAGTATCAGCCCTCGTTTAGCTGCGGACTGTTTGGCTGCCTCGGTAGATGATGTGACAGTAGATTTGTCACGCCCTATAGAGTCAGATTGTTCTATAAAATTCTACAAGTGGGACGATGCAGAGGGTAAGCACGCCTTCTGGCACACCTCGTCACACCTCTTGGCTGAGGCTCTTGAGTCGCTCTATCCGGGCATTAAGTTCGGCATAGGTCCGGCTATAGAGCAGGGTTTCTACTACGATGTAGATTGCCCTGTACCAATTTTAGAGTCTGACCTTCCAAAGATTGAGGCTAAGATGACCGAGTTGGCACGCTCTAAGGAGGCTCTTGTGCGCACCGAGGTTAGCAAGGCTGATGCACTTAAGAACTTTACTGACAAGGGTGACCAATATAAGGTTGAGCTAATCTCAGCTCTTGAGGACGGAACAATTTCGTTCTACACCAACGGTAACTTTACAGACCTTTGTCGTGGTCCTCATATTCCACATACAGGCTTTATTAAGGCTATCAAACTGACATCTGTGGCTGGTGCCTATTGGCGTGGCGACGAGAAGAATAAGATGCTGACGCGTATCTATGGCGTCTCGTTCCCGAAGAAGTCGATGCTCGACGAGTATTTGCAGATGCTCGAAGAGGCGAAGAAGCGCGACCACCGCAAGTTGGGCAAGGAGTTGTAGTTGTTCACCTTCTCGCAGCGCGTAGGTCAGGGTCTGCCGTTGTGGTTGCCGAAGGGTGCCGAGTTGCGCGACCGTTTGGAGCGTTTCTTGCGCAAGATTCAGAAGCAGCACGGCTACCAGCAGGTTATCACCCCGCATATCGGTAATAAGGACCTCTACGTAACGTCGGGCCACTATGCAAAGTATGGCAAGGATTCGTTCCAGCCGATTCATACGCCGTTCGAGGGTGAGGAGTATCTGCTCAAACCGATGAACTGCCCGCACCACTGCGAGATTTATCGTAGCAAGCCGCGTTCGTACAAGGACCTTCCGGTTCGTTTGGCGGAGTTCGGTACGGTGTATCGCTACGAGCAGTCGGGTGAGTTGCACGGTCTGACACGTGTGCGTTCGTTCACGCAGGACGATGCTCACCTCTTCGTTCGTCCCGACCAGTTGTTGGAGGAGTTCGAGAAGGTTATCGATATCGTGCTCTACATCTTCAAGACGTTGAAGTTCGACAAATATACGGCACAGATTTCGTTGCGTGACCCTGAAAATAAGGAGAAGTATATCGGCTCGGACGAGAATTGGGAGAAGGCCGAGAGCGCAATTGTCAAGGCGTGTGCCGAGAAGGGACTCAATACGGTTGTCGAGACCGGTGAGGCGGCTTTCTATGGTCCGAAACTCGACTTTATGGTTAAGGATGCACTTGGCAGAAGTTGGCAGCTCGGTACCATTCAGGTCGATTATAACCTTCCGGAGCGTTTCGATTTGACGTACAAGGGTGCCGACGACAAACTCCACCGTCCGATTATGATTCACCGTGCACCATTTGGCTCGATGGAGCGTTTCGTGGCTGTGCTGTTGGAGCATACGGCAGGTAAGTTCCCGTTGTGGCTTGCGCCTGACCAGTGCGTCGAAGTCGGAGGCCAAGCGT
>JAZNTY010000017.1:0-5972 GCA_045592005.1 Alistipes sp.
CGCTTATCGGTTGGTGTCACAAAAACCGCAAGGCTGACGGCACGCCATACGATATATATCGTGACGGCTTGAAAATCTACACCACCATCAACGCCTCGATGCAGGAGTATGCCGAAGCGGCCGTACAACAGCAACTCGAGAGGGTTATCCAACCTGCAATGGATAGACAGGTGAAGGAGACAGGCAAACTCTTCCTCAACCTATCGCCCGAAGAGGAGGAGGCTATCGTCAAGCGTGCAATGCGCAACTCCGACCGCTTCCGCAATATGAAGAAGGATGGTGTGTCGGAGAAGGATATCTACGCTTCGTTTGACAAGAAGTGCAACATGAAGGTCTTTACCTTCAATGGCGAGCGAGATACACTTCTCACTCCGCGCGACTCTATACTGCACCATAAGCGCATTATGCGCGCCTCTTTTGTTGCCATAGAGCCTCAAACAGGCTATATCAAGGCTTATGTGGGCGGTCCGTCATTCCAATACTTTAAGTACGATATGGCTAAGCAAGGTAAGCGCCAAATTGGTTCTACCGTAAAGCCGTTTATCTACACATTTGCTATCGACCACCTCGGTATGACCCCTTGCACAATGGTTCCAAACCTCCCCGTAACTATAGAGACGACAGTAGGCACCGCCTGGTCGCCAAAGGAGGCTGGAAATGTAGAGTATGACGGCACACTACACCCGCTCAAGTGGGGTCTTGCACTGAGCCGTAATAACTACTCGGCGTGGATTATGAAACAGGCAAAGCAGCCGGAGGCAGTAGCTTATTTTATCCACAATATGGGTATTGCCAGCTATATAGACCCTGTATACGCTCTCTGCTTAGGTACCTTTGAGAGCAATGTCTTTGAAATGGTTAGTGCCTATGCCACCTTTGCCAACGAGGGAGTCTATAATACGCCACTCTTTGTGACACATATCGAAGACCGTCAGGGTAACCTCATTTCAAGTTTCAGTTCCTCCTCACAGGATGCTGTCAGCAAACAAACCGCCTATACAATGATTACTATGCTCAAAAATGTAATCACTAACGGCACCGGTCGCCGTATGGGTTGGCAATTCGGACTTAGCGATGTAGAGATTGCCGGTAAGACAGGTACCTCAAATGAGAACCGCGATGCTTGGTTTATGTGTATCACACCAAAGCTTGTTGCCGGCTCATGGGTCGGTGGCGAGGACCAGCAGATACACCTACGCCGCCGTGGTGAGGGTTCTATGTTGGCGCTACCTATTGTCGGAGACTTCTTGGTGCGCACATATAATGACCCAAATATAGATATCAACCGCGATGACACCTTCGCCCGTCCCGCTATGTGGACCGAGCAGATATGCGACGAAACTGTCGAGGAGAAGGAACTTGAGGATGAATTTTTTGAGTAAAACAGAATTAAAAATAGAAACACTATGGTTTTAGCAGTAGTTGGCGCAAGTGGCGCCGTAGGACAAGAGTTTTTGAGAATTTTAGAGGAGCACAACTTCCCATGCGATGAGCTTCTGCTCTTTGGTTCGGCACGCAGTGCCGGTCAGAAGAGAGTTTTTCGTGGCAAGGAGATAGAGATAAAACTTTTGCAGCACAACGACGACTTTAAGGGTGTAGATATCGCCTTAGTGTCGGCTGGAGGCTCTGTATCAAAGGAGTTTGCACAGACTATTACCAAACACGGAACACTGATGATTGACAACTCAAGCTGCTACCGTATGGATGAAGATGTCCCATTGGTAGTGCCTGAAGTTAACGCCCAAGACGCCCTTAATGCACCACGCAATATTATCGCCAACCCTAACTGCACAACCATTCAGATGGTTGTAGCTCTCGCTGCCCTTGAGAAGGTTGCCCATATTCGTCGTGTCCGTGTAGCTACATACCAGAGTGCCAGCGGAGCCGGTGCCACAGCTATGGCAGAGCTTGAGTCTCAGCACTCCTCTTTGGCAAATGGTCAGGAGCCTAAGGTTGAGAAGTTTGCTTACCAGCTCGCTTTCAATGTTATCCCTCACATAGATGTATTTACCGATAATGACTACACAAAGGAGGAGATGAAGATGTTCAATGAGACCCGCAAGATTATGCACTCCGACATCAAAGTATCTGCCACTTGCGTGCGTGTTCCCGTTATGCGTGCCCACTCAGAGGCTATATGGGTAGAGTTTGACAGCCCTGTAACCCCTGCTCAAGCTCGCAAAGCCTTTGAGGAGGCTCAAGGCATAGTTGTAATGGACGACCCTGCACAGAAGCACTACCCTATGCCTCTCTTTATCGCACATAAGGAGCCGGTATATGTAGGTCGTATCCGCGAGGATATTACAGACCCTAATTGTCTTACTTTCTGGTGCGTCGCAGACCAAATCAAGAAGGGGGCAGCACTGAACGCCGTACAAATTGCGGAGTGGCTGCTAAAGAATAAATAGTAGCATTTACAAACAATAGGGACCGTCTACTTTGTATTAAACGGTCCCTATCTTGTTATAACAACATTATAGTTCGGCGGCTCTCAACAATATACAAACCGAATCATAAGTACAATTTACCCAAAAGGTAGGCTTATAGTTCAAGCGGATACGCCAGGTTGTAGGAATTTTACCTGTATTAACACACTGCACAACGGTAATATTATCCACCAAAGCCATAGCCTTTGCTCTCATAAGCTCATCGCCTGTCTGCTCATAGATATCGAGCATTGCATTAGCTACATTGCAGGTGCTATTATCCACCGGCATAGCGTACTTATACTGTTCAAAGACACAAGGTGTGGCATCACGCTTATAACCATCAGCATTTATCGGGCAGTCCCAATATACAAATTGATCTTCGCTAAAGCGCACCAGCTCGTATGCAGTCTTTATATCTGTCTCAGAGGCTCCACGACAAATAAGGTATGATGCATAAGGGGCAGCGGTACAGTTAGTCAGGTTCTGATATGGTTTAAGACCCATAACATTTACATCCTCAAACTGACCTGTCATATCAAACCGCTCAACAATATGCTCTGCCATCCACCTCTCGCCACGCAATCTTGCCTGGGCATACTGCTGCTGTCCATACTCCCTCTCAAGGCGCAAGAAGTAACGCAACAGAGGGTGGAGCATAGCTTTACACTCATTGACAGGCTCGCCGCTACAAAAGTCGTACTTTATATACCACGAGCCATCCTCATTTTGGAGTGAAAGATAGGTATTGGCAATACCCAAAGCCTGCTCAAGATACTTCTCCTCGCCCGTTGCGTTATAGAGGTCCAAATAAGCCTCGCCTGCCGATGCTGCCTCCATAGCCATAGTTTTACCCCTATTCCAAGAGTACTTTGAAGCTTGTAAATCTTTGTAGTATGTCGGTGGAAAGTAAGCTAACTTCTCGCCAGGCTTACGGGCATTATCCATAAGGAACTTAGCTGCCGAGGTAGCAATAGCAAGAGCCTCTTGACGATATGCCGGCAGAATTTTAGCCAATAAAGTCTCTACCTGCACCACTGCCCCAATAATCTTACAAGGGTAAGTAAAGTGCGGGTAGTTCATATCTGGTTCTGAGCTATTTTTGAAGTTTTGTACCGCCGGCATAGTGTGAACATAGAGCATACCGAGTATTGCCGCCTCTCGATAACCACGCACAGCCCCTGTATATGGAGGATTAAAGCCATAATCACGCCAAAAGTTGCGTTCGCCTGCCACCCCCACAACAGTTCCTGCTGCATCAACACCCTCAACAATAAGAGTTACATCCGAACCCTGCGGAATAGAGTTCCATATAGGCGAAAGCGGCTGCTTAGGGCTCACATCCATAAAACTCCAACATTGACCATCCTCTATGGTTGCAGTATAGCGATAGCTCTCAGCACCCTTAACCGCTTCAAAATCGAAGGAAGGGGCGTAGATAAACTTCTTGGCAAAGCCATTCCAATAAGGGCGTTCAGCACTCCCCGGATGCACAGGTTCAAGATACTCGGCTGTAGCCTGCTCTGTAAAACGCTGATTTACATCCTTAGGGGCGCAAGCAAGCATCGCACTAAGTAGCGCGATGGTACAAAGAGACTTTTTCATAAGTTCAAATTTATTGAGTGGTACGATTTTACCACCTAATCAGTTGCTATTGCGACTAATTTTTATCGTCAGACTTACTATCTTGCTCAGGGTCTGCCTTACCATCCATACCATCACGGAAAGACTTTACACCCTTACCGATACCGCGCATAAGCTCAGGTATCTTCTTACCACCAAAAAGTAGCAAAACAAGCAGCACAATAAGCAGAATTTCTGTTCCGCCGATACCTCCCAAAAGTAACAATTTCATATCTGTAATATTTATATTTTAACCTTCTTCATGGATTTACGACTCTTCTCCGCCTTGAAGCCGATAATATGGCTCTCAATAGATGCATCGATAGTACTTGACAACTTCGTAGGGTCTTGTGCCGCCACAGCCTCGACAAAGTCACGCGCAAGGGCGTGGTCGCCACCACCGTGACCGGCGTGCTTATACTCTGCCATCTCAGATACATTCTTGTGCCATACGCGTTTCTTATTATCGCGGAATGTGTAGAGAGTAAACCTCTTTCCATCGCCCTCAATATAGCCAAGCGTACCCATTATGCGTGTTCTACGACCACCCCATGGAGTAAAGGCATCCATAGTAAAGCTCGCTGTAACACCACCCTCAAAGAGCATTGTTGTTACATAGTGGTCCGGCTGGTCGTTATCGCACTTGTAGACACAGCGACCAAACATCGTGGTCTTAATTTTCTCCATAATTGCCGCCTCATCCTTACGGTCAGGCAGGTCAAAGACCCCTAAGTGGCGCTTACGGCGTACATAAATATCTATAGCCGAATATGGGCATGTCGCCTCGTGCGGACAACCGTCAGTACAGCGAGCGGGTGCACCCTTAGGTGCATTCTCAGCCTTAAAGTGCATAAGCGTACCCTCAGCTGCTATTTGCAAACACGGTTTATCGACTATCCAGCGGATAATATCGAGGTCGTGACAGCTCTTGGCAAGGATAATCGGTGTAGTTTGCTTACTATCGCGCCATTTACCACGAACATAGGAGTGTGCCATATGAGCATACTGTATAGGCTCCATATGTTGAATACTTACAAGGTCGCCAATCATACCCGAATGGACAGCCTGACGCATAGCGATAAAATAAGGGGCATAGCGAAGCACATGGCAGATAGCCACTATGCGATTATGCTTTTTCGCCTGCGCAAGTATAGCCTTACACTCCTTCTCGGTCTGGGCTGCAGGCTTCTCCAGAAGCACATCATAGCCCATCTCTAACGCCTTCATACAAGGTCCAAAGTGGAGATTATCCGGTGTAGCTATGATAACAGCATCGGCAAACTTCTCGCGAGCAAAGACCTCCTGCCAATCGCTAAAACAGTTCTGTGCGGGAATATTATGCGCTTTAGCGGTGCGTTTTTGGCGGAAATTATTCAAATCCGCAACGCCGACAATAGTCATAGTATCAGGAAATTGCAAGGCATACTTGCCGTATGTGGTACCACGACTACCGGCACCAATAATTATCGCAGTAATAGCACGATTAGTCTTCGCTTTTAGAGGGCGTACTGCAAAATCGAGGTCCGGATGGGTCTTGCTCCCCCTTGTCGGTTCAATACTACCCTGTTTCACTTGAGCCTCAGATGTCATTGCCTCAACATCTACTCCAATGAGCGATGCACCGACCGTCAACATACCAAGTCGTTTTAGAAACTCTTTTCTATTCATATATGAAGTTTTTAGGTTTTCTACAGGCTTAATACACAAAGGTATATAAATTTTGTAGAAATTACAAATAAAAATAGAACAGAGGGTAAAAGATGGGGTGGCGGAGAAAGTTCTCTTTCACAAAGACTCCTATCTTACGACTATGCAACGAAGTTGCACTCTGCTGGTGTAACAAAAAAAGACGGTCGTTTGACCGTCTAAGGTAGCGGGAGTGGGACTCGAATGTCGCACCAAAGGTGCGTCATCATCGACGAG
>JAZNTY010000018.1:0-5143 GCA_045592005.1 Alistipes sp.
CTGGTTTAGAGCATCTGCCTTACAAGCAGAGGGTCGGCGGTTCGAATCCGTCAACTCCCACGAGCGTAACAAAATCGACAATAAAGCCACTCATTAGAGTGGCTTTTGTTTTGTCGGTGGCTATGTGAACTTGTTCATAAATAGACACAGATAAAACAAAAGATACCGTACGCAGCACGGCTTTAGAACCCTATCTTAACTCTTGTTCCACGATTAAGTCTTTCGGTATCACACAGCTGTTGAAGAGCTTCTAAGGATATTTTGGTCCCATTGATAATATGGTCGACGGTATGTTTACGCACAATGTTCTCTATCTCTCCACCGTTAAGGTCGTTGTTGGTCGCCAGAATTGTAGCATCTTCAGCACTTAGTTCAGGGATCATACTGAGCCAGATATCTTTGCGAGCCTCGACTGAGGGGATATCAAACCTAACCTTATATAGGAAGCGGCGTTCAAATGCGCGGTCCATATTACCTTCAAGGTTTGTGGTGGCAATAAGGATGCCTTCAAGGTTTTCAATCTCTTCGAGAATAATATTTTGGATGGTGTTATCCATCTTATCCACCGCATGTTGAGCATTATTCATACGCACATTAAAGATAGCATCTGCCTCATTGAAGAGTAGGATTGGTGCCTTATCCATACGCTGCACAGCCTCTCGATATCGGTCAAAAAGAGCCTTGATATTCTTCTCGCTCTCACCCACCCATTTACTCTTCATTTCACTGACATTTACCTGCATAATATCTCGACCTGTTTTGCGGGCAATTTGCATAGCAGTCTCGGTCTTACCTGTTCCCGGCGCGCCATAAAAGAGACATGCGAAACCCCGCCTAAGACCCTTTTCGGCAAGGCGTGAGCAAACGGCAACAAAGTGTTCCTCATCTAACAACTCCTCTAATCGCGCCACTTGCTGCTGCTCTGCGGGGTTGTAGTAGAGAGTTTTGGAAACTATATTCTCATGTGGGCTCAGGGAGTCGGCATATCGGGACTCTGACATATTGAGAATAAGACCATCTAGTAAATTTTTACGCACAGCTGGAGCTATCTCAAAACGGTCAGTAGCTGCAAAACCTCCCACACAGGTGTGAATAAGCAACCCCTGACGCACAAGATTATTGGAACCATTAACCAAATCCTCAAAGAACCGGATATATGGACGCCGCTGGCGTCCGCCATTAAAGAACTGACATACATCATATTCGCTAATATTTGGCTCGCCTCGGCAGACTAACATTATGCAGCACCACATAAGAAAGAGCTTATCCGGCTGATTGAGGTTGTATGTATTGAGTTTTTTAACGAAGTCCAAATGGTCATTATCGGCAAGCAGCTGCTCTAACTGTAAAACAAACTCCTCAAAATCGGTCTGCTCATAGCTATGCTCATTACAAATCTTCTCTGCCTCGACAAACAGACGGTCCACATCAATGCCCTTCAGCGACTCAGGCTCATAACAGCGATTTTGACAAAAAGCCTCTAAAGCCTCCGGCACAACGGTATACTCCTTCTCACGCTGCGAGTAACGGATAAAGTGGCGGTTGGCAAGCTCCCTAAACTGCGCATTGTACGACATTATTCGCAAGCGAGAGCAACCTAAATATTGAGCCATCTCGCCCACTCCCAAAAATGGTTCATACTCAAGGCTTATAAAGACAGCCAATATAACAGCTTGGAGTGGCGTTATTGAGAGTTTTTGAGTCAAAAACTCAATCTGCGCATTCACACCATTGACTTTCCTCAAATCTAAGCAGCTATTTCTAGCAGCTGTATAAATGTTGTCGACAGCCAAAATTATTGTCATCTCCTGTACCGCCGTATCGGCAGTCAATCTCTTTGTTATTTTCCTTGCCATTTTATCTCCTATTTTCATCTTTACCATAAAGAGAGATTATTAATCTTTTTATTACTCGTCTGTATTGCTTGGCATCAAAAATATTTTGTATATTTGTTTTATTAAACAGACAACTATGACAACAACTATTATTATCGCCACCATTGCCACCTATATTGTCATACTTTTTACGGTAGCATACCTCTCCGGACGCCGAGCCGACAACTTCGGCTTCTTTGTGGGTAACCGTTCATCGAGTTGGTGGATGGTTATGTTGGCTATGGTCGGAGCCGCTATGTCGGGTGTAACCTTTGTTTCAGTCCCCGGAATGGTCAAGGCAAGCGATTTTTCGTATTTCCAGATGGCTTTAGGTTTTATGACGGGATATTTTGTCATAGCTTTTGTGCTCATCCCGCTCTTCTACCGTATGAACTTAGTATCTATATACGGCTACCTTGAAGAGCGTTTAGGGACCTCTGCCTATAAAACGGGCGCATGGTTCTTCTTTATATCTAAGCTTTTGGGGGCCTCGGTACGACTATTTCTGATATGTGTAGTGCTCCAGCTACTACTCTTTGAGCCTCACGGTCTGCCATTCTGGCTCAATGCTGCCATTACGGTACTTTTGGTGCTATTATATACATTTCAAGGTGGTGTTAAGTCTCTTATTTGGACCGATACCCTAAAGACAGTATGCCTTGTGCTGAGTATCTGTTTATCAATATGGTTTGTCTGCCAGCGGCTCGATATATCCTTTGCCGAGATGGTCGCCACCGTCAAGGATAACACCCACAGTCGTATATTCTTCTTTGATGACATCAACGACCGCCGCTACTTCTTCAAGCAGTTCCTTGCCGGCATCTTCTCAGTTATTGCTATGACCGGATTAGACCAAGATATGATGCAGCGCAGCCTCTCCTGCAAAAACTACATTGACTCACAGAAAAACTTAGTGGTCTCAGCGGTATTACAAACCGCCATAATCTTTATCCTGCTTACTTTAGGTGTTATTCTCTACACCTTTGCTGAGCGTATGGATATTACGCTCTCACCTCTCTCGGACAATATGTTTGCTACGGTAGCCACCTCGCCACAGATGCCTATAATCGTAGGAATACTCTTTATTTTAGGTCTTGTCAGCTCCACCTACTCGGCAGCCGGCTCAGCACTAACTGCCCTGACTACCTCCTTTACAATAGATGTTTTGGGTGCCAACCGCCGCTATGACGAGCAACAGTTAACCTCCGTGCGCAAAGGCGTACACATATTTATGGCTGTGGCTATGTTTACGGTAATATGTCTTCTGCATCGCCTGAACAACACTAATGTTATAGATGCCGTCTATACTCTTGCCAGCTACACATACGGACCAATTTTAGGACTCTTTGCCTTCGGTATTCTCACAAAGTGGAGTGTTCGAGGCAGATATGTGGGAATTGTTGCCATTATAGCGCCGATACTCTGCTTTATCCTTCAGCAGAACTCCGAGCGTTGGTTTGGAGGGTATAAGTTCAGCTACGAACTACTGATTGTCAACGCCCTAATAACATTTGTGGGGCTAATGCTACTTATTAAACGAGAAAAGAGATGATACTTATAGCCGACGGTGGCTCCACAAAGTGTGAGTGGGTAGTTGCCGATACCTCATCCGCAACCGTTGTAAGACGGCTTTTTACAGAGGGTATAAACCCTTTTATTCGCACCTCTGAAGATATTTCCAAACTCCTCAAAGAGGCTGTTATTCCACATATATGCCACTACAATATTGACCATATATACTTCTATGGTGCCGGCGTAACCCCCGAAAAGGCAGTGCTAATAACACCTCTTCTAAAGGAGATTGCACCGACAGCTCACATCAGCGCCAAAAGCGATATGGAGGGGGCTGTAAAGGGTTGCATAGGCGATGGCAGTGGCATTGTGGCTATTTTGGGCACCGGCTCCAACTCTGTCTGCTATAAAGATGGGGAGGTTGTCAACAAAGTTGCCTCATTAGGTTACATATTGGGCGATGAGGGCAGTGGAACACACTTAGGCAAAAGCCTTGTGAGTGACATATATAAAGGTGTAGTACCAAATCATATAGCCGAGCTCTTTAATAACCAATACAACCTGAGTGCTCCAGAGCTCTTAGAGCGTGTATATCGCTCGCCACAACCTAACCGTTTCCTCGCCTCCTTTACCCACTTTTTAGCAGCTCATATTGATGACCTCTATATCTATACCCTTGTTGAGCGTTGTTTTGAACAATTTGTGGACCGCAACCTCTCCCACTACCCTTTACAACAGGTATATGCTATAGGCTCTGTGGCGTTCCACTTTAAGCAGGTGTTACAGAGGGTATTAGACCGTAGGGGATATACACTTATTGATGTCGCACAGTCGCCCATCGAGGGCTTGGTTAGATATCACTCCGGTATAGCCTCCGCAGAGGAGAAATGCCTCCAAAAATCATTTCACAAAATTACCGAAGAGTGTTCATACTACTCCGACTTAGGGCAGATGAGCGTTGGCGAGATTTTACACTCCATAAACCACGAAGACCACCGCGTAGCGGATGCTGTGCAGCGCGCAATACCTCAAATTGAGCATCTTGTTGTTCAACTTATCCCGCGCCTAAAGCAAGGTGGTAGATTATTCTATATGGGTGCCGGTACAAGCGGTAGGCTCGGTGTGCTCGACGCCTCGGAGGTGCCACCAACCTTTGGTATGCCGCCAACGGTGGTTATCGGTCTTATTGCCGGCGGCGACAAAGCTCTCCGCACACCGGTAGAGGGCGCTGAAGATGATACACAGCAGGGGTGGCGAGACCTTGAGCAGTATAATCCAACCCCGCTTGATACCGTTATAGGCATTGCCTCATCTGGAACAACGCCCTATGTTGTCGGGGTTTTACGCGAGGCTTACCAGAGGGGTTTGCTGACAGCTGCCATAGCCTCTAACCGCAACTCTCCAGCAGCAGAAGTGGCTCATATTGCTATAGAGACAGTCGTAGGTCCAGAGTTTGTTACCGGTAGCTCCAGGATGAAATCCGGCACAGCGCAGAAGATGGTATGTAATATGATTACCACAGCGGCAATGATAGGTATAGGGCGTGTGAGCGGAAACCGCATGGTCAATATGCAACTATCCAATAAAAAACTCATCGACCGAGGTACACGAATGTTGGTCGATGAGCTATCACTGCCATATCAGCAGGCGCAAAATCTACTATTGCTTCACGGCTCCGTTCAGCGAGCTATTGAGGCAGTACAGAACCTTAAAAAGGAGGAGTAAAACCTACTCCTCCAAGTCGGAGGCCAAGCGGT
>JAZNTY010000019.1:0-3991 GCA_045592005.1 Alistipes sp.
GTATTCATATCCCGCCATAATCATACGAGCTACCCAGAAGAATATGATATCCGGACCGGTAACAAGGTCGTTAGTAGGGTAGTAGTACTTAATCTGCTCATTGTCAGGGTTGCGTATACCGTCAAAAACAGATATAGGCCACAACCAAGAGCTGAACCAAGTGTCAAGAACATCCTCATCCTGACGAAGGTCAGCAAGAGTAAGCGAGCTGTCGCCACTCTTCTGCTGAGCAAGAACAAGAGCCTCTTCAGCAGTCTGAGCAACTACATAACCACCCTTTGGAAGGTAGTATGCAGGAATGCGCTGACCCCACCAAAGCTGACGGCTGATACACCAATCTTTGATATTCTCCATCCAGTGGCGGTAGGTGTTCTTGTACTTCTCAGGTACAAAGCGAATTACATCCTCAAGTACAGCCTTTGTTGCAGGCTTTGCAATCTCAGACATAGACATAAACCACTGCATTGAGAGTTTTGGCTCAATAGCCACGCCTGTACGCTCTGAATAGCCCACATTATTTGTATAAGCCTCGGTCTTCTCCATAAGACCTGCAGCCTCAAGGTCCTTCTCGATTTGCTTACGGCACTCAAAGCGGTCCATACCTACATAGAGACCAACCTTGTCGTTGATAGTACCGTCATCGTTGAAGATATCGATAGTCTCAATACCATACTTCTCGCCAAGCATATAGTCGTTTACATCGTGCGCAGGAGTAACCTTGAGCGCACCTGTACCGAACTCAATATCTACATACTCATCGCGGATAATCGGAATGGAGCGACCTACAAGCGGAACAATTACTCGCGCACCTTCCGGAACATCCGCGTAGCGAGGGTCATTCGGGTTAAGACATACAGCACTATCGCCCAAGATGGTCTCTGGACGAGTTGTAGCAACGATAATATTACGGTCAGTGCCCTCTAATTTGTAACGCAAATAGTAGAGCTTGCCTTGCGACTCTTTGTATATAACCTCCTCGTCCGACAGGGCAGTTTTTGCTGATGGGTCCCAATGAACCATACGCACGCCGCGATAAATTTTGCCCTTGTTGTAGAGGTCACAGAATACCTTAATAACAGACTCTGTACGAGCTGGGTCCATAGTAAAACAAGTACGGTCCCAATCGCACGAAGCGCCTAACTTGCGTAACTGCTTGAGGATGATACCGCCGTGCTTCTCCTTCCATTCCCACGCGTGAGCAAGAAACTGCTCGCGAGTAAGCGAAGCTTTATCAATGCCCTCAGCCTTTAGCTTGGCAACTACCTTAGCTTCTGTAGCAATGCTGGCGTGGTCAGTACCTGGTACCCAACAAGCATTGTAACCTAACATACGGGCACGACGAACTAATACATCCTGAAGCGTGTTGTTGAGCATATGACCCATATGGAGCATACCGGTCACATTTGGTGGCGGAATGACAATGGTAAACGGCTCGCGCTCATCGGGCTCCGAGTGAAAAAGATTGTGGTCGCACCAATAGTCGTACCACTTTTGTTCAATCTCCTGAGGAGTGTACTTGTCAGCAATATGCATAGTATTGTTAGTTCTATGAGTTAATAATTACTACTAAACCGCAAAGATATGAAAAATTCCTCAAAGTGCAAAGGCTATACCGGGAACTGTAATTTTTAATTGATTGATTATTAATTTTCTCAATAATATTTACTACCTTTGTCCGTTATATATTAAACATCTTAAACCAAACTACTATGCGTTTGTCTAAAATAGCTATCTTACTTGTCGCCCTGTTTACAACATTATCAGTGTCGGCACAACTACCATCTGTAAAACTTGAAAACCGCCAGGGCGAGGTTGTTAATACATCCTCTCTTGTAGACGGTAAAACGCCTATGATTATCTCTTTCTGGGCTGTGACTTGTAAACCTTGTATCCGCGAGTTGGATGCTATTAATGACGCTATGCCCGATTGGCTTGAGGAGGCAAAATTTCGTGTTGTAGCCATCTCTACGGATGACAGCCGTTTCTCGGCGCAGGCTCGTGCATGGGTTAAGGGTCATGGATGGAACGACTTTACAGTCCTCTTTGATAAAAATCAGGAGTTTATGCGCGCTATGAATGTTTCACAGACTCCGCAGGTCTTTGTGGTTGACAAGAATGGTAAAGTAGTCTATTCACACTCAGGATATACTCCAGGTTGTGAACAGGAGTTGATAGATAAGATTGTGGCTTTGGGTAAGTAGACTGTAGCGCTTTGAGATTATATTGGCGACAAATTGAGTTGTAATTTGCAAGATTTGTTGCCAATTATTATCTTTGCAGCGCAAGTTCGGTTCATCGCTGCTCGTAAGAGGGGAGGAAAGTCCGAGCAACATAGAGCACCACACAAGTTAACGGCTTGATGTCCGAGAGGGCATAGTACCGTAACAGAGAATGACCGCCCGCAAGGGTAAGGGTGAAAAGGCGGGGTACGAGCCCACCGCGGGGGCAGTGATGTTCCTCGGCAGTACGGCTTGTGGGTTGCAAGGTTATGTATATCGACAATTAAGGGTTGCTCGCCCAATGTCGAGGGGTAAACCGCTGGAGGCGTCAGGTGACTGCCGTCGTAGATAAATGATGAACTAAAACAGAACTCGGCTTACGGAATTTGCAAAAATATCCCACTCCTTAGTTTAGGAGTGGGATATTACTTTTATACTTAGAAGATGTAGTTCAAACCTATATTTGTTCCAAATTTGCCATCCTGGGCTTGATTGAGCGGAAAAGCAAACTCGGCAGAGAGAATAAAGTTTCGGTTCATAACCAACTTTACGCCAAAGCCGGCACTGCTGTGTAGTTTCTCCTTGCTACCGTTATATATAAGCGCCAACTCCTGGTCGCTAAAGGTGTTGGAACCATCCAACGACTGCTTTGTGGCGCAAATTTGCTGCATCTGCTTGAGCCTATAACGTTGTACGCAGGCGGCGATATCAAAGAAAGGATTGGTGGCTAAATACCAATTTTGCTTGATAAATTTGAACGACACCAACCTAAATCGCATCTCTATATTAGCCCACGCATATCCATTACCGACCACACTATTGTAACGCACGCCTCGAATAGTATTTATGCTACCTAAACCGACCGATACAATCTGGCGAAGGTAAAGGGTTGATATATTTTGTAGTGTATAAAATGGAGCCTCTCCTGCCACTGTGCCCTGATATGCAAGATGGTATGCAAAGACTATCTTTTCATTCCAAATAGGAATATAGTGACGATAGTGTGCCGCTAACTTGAGGTAGTGATTGCGATTGTGGAAGATATCGGCAGAGCCGTAACCATACAACTCAGCCCAGATGCCGTTAGATGGGTCTGCCTCGTGGTCTCTGTTGTCAAATACCAAGCCCGCTTTGAACTCTATATGTGAGCCACCGGAGGCTTCATTGTCACGGATAAGTCTGGCGCGACGATAAAGCTGATATAATGAACCACTGTGGATATTGTCGGTAAGAAGTTGGTTATTGTTGGTTACATTGTAGTGTTTGAGTGATATATCCTCGATATTGTAGTGCCAAAAGGAGATGCCGGCAGCCCAACGCAGGCGCTCTTTGTAGATGTTGCCCTGAAAATCAGCTAAGATACGCACCATATTACGGCGGATGTTATACATAGCAATTCCCTGCTCTTTATTGCTGTCATACAACTGATTATATGGCGATGCGCTACCATTAAAACCCAGAAATGGATACATCGTATTGAGCAGGTAGGTTGAGGCAAAGGTAAAGCGCACCTTTGGAATAAGGTAGTTGGAGTCGTAAAAGAGGTGTGCTGTAATCTGTCCACCGGTGCTATACGATGCCTCGATATTAAATTTGTGCCGATATTGCGGATATGTCGAACCGTCGCCATAGTGGAACAACTCGCATAGAGCACCTATGGTAAAGCCGATATCACTGTTGTAGCCGATTGATGGGAAGGGTGCCACATTCCATCCCTTTTTGATAGTCTGCTTCTGCTGCTGAGACTCTTTGAGTGTCGATTTTGTAGCCTT
>JAZNTY010000020.1:0-1840 GCA_045592005.1 Alistipes sp.
TTTGCACAGGTCTGCGTGTAGCACCTACACGCATCGGCGAGGTGTACGGTATCTTCAAGGCTTATTGTACTCGTGTTGGTAGCGGTCCATTCCCAACAGAACTTTTTGACTCTACCGGCGAGACTCTGCGTCAGGTTGGAAATGAGTTTGGTGCAACTACAGGTCGTCCTCGTCGTTGCGGTTGGCTCGACTTAGTAGCTCTGAAGTATGCAGTTATGATGAACGGCGTTACAGCGCTTATTATGATGAAATCCGATATCCTTAACGACTTTGATACTATCAAGGTAGCTGTGGGCTATCAGGTTAATGGTCAGCAAGTTGACTACTTCCCATATGAGGCTGACGACAGTATTGTTCCTATTTACCGCGAGTTTCCAGGTTGGAATTGTGATATCTGCAATGTCCGCAGTTACGATGAGTTCCCGCAGCAGTTTAAGGACTATGTTGCATTTATCGAGGAGCAGACCGGTGTGCCTGTGAAGATAATTTCAGTAGGTCCTGACCGCGAGGAGACAATTGTCCGATAATATTTTGATAGTGGCGCATTTGCAACACTTACCCTAAAGAGTAGGCTCGGCTGTATATTAAGTACTTCCGAGCCTACTTATTGTGTCCGCACTTGCAGCCGTCGCCATCGTGGTGGGCAAGGACGGTGTGGGGGATATGCCCGTGGCTAACAATCTGAATAGGGCAGTGGTAGTTGTCTAATTGCTCTTGTGTGATGATATTTGAGTTATGGCGGTGGACACTACTGTTAACGCAGACAATACACTTAACGGTGCTGGTTATTGTACCTACATCGTGTGATACCATAATTATCGCCATGTGCTCATTGAGTTGCTTGAGAATGGTATATAGTTCGCCTTCAAAGCAGTTGTCCACAAAATTTGTTGGTTCATCAAGTATAAGTAGCTTAGGCTCCATAATTATCGCTCGGCAGAGTAGTGCTCGCTGCATTTGACCGCCAGAAATCTCGCTAATCTGCCTATCTGCAATGTCGGCTATACCTGTAAGGGTAAGTAGGTTGAGAGCTTTAGCTCTGTCTGCCTGTGTGTGACGACTATGAAAACCCTTCTCGGCTTGCAATCCTGACATAACCACCTCTATAACCGATATGGGAAAACTGCGGTCGAAGATTGACTGCTGTGGGAGGTATCCTATAAGTCGCTTACCTTTGTTGTATAGAGAGTTGTCAAAGGTTATAGACCCACTATAGTTTACAGCTCCTAATATGCTCTTTATCAGAGTGGTTTTGCCTCCGCCATTAGGTCCAATAATACCTATAAAATCGTCCGCATAGATATCTAAGTTGGCGCTATCTATCGCTGTATAATCGTCATAGCGGACGGTAACATCCCTTAATGAAACAATAGCCTGCATCTTATTCAGTAATAAGTTTAACCATAGAGCGAATATTGTCAAATATATTTGGGTCAAGAGGATTTAACTCAACTGCCTCAGCACCAATATCTTCGGCTATAATTTCGACGCTTGAGCGCGGAAATTCACTTTGGTAAAATATCCTTTTAATACCATCTCGGCGAGCTCGGTCAATTATCGCGGCAATATGTTTGGCACTCGGCTCCTTACCCTCATTCTCTATGGCAACCTGCTCTAAATTGTAGTCGCGCGCTATATATGTTAGGGCTGGGTGGTAGATGATAAAGTAGGGTAGTGATGCCTGGTTGCACATTTGTTCAATATCGGCATCCAATTCTGCTATTTTACTGTTCAGTAGTACAAAATTATCTCTATATTTAACAGAGTCTGGCATTTGTGCAACTATAGCTGTATTTATATTCTCAGACATTGTGGCTAAAGCCTTTGGCGAGCACCAAAT